>NZ_JBLFFN010000021.1:0-96674 GCF_051400855.1 Variovorax stachyos
ACCCGCCAACCTCTCGATCAACACAGCCCCAATCAACCCCTCAACCCCACCCAGACCAGCCATCAAAGCCCCTCAGAGCCTCAACACTCGCCTTCAGCGGAGCCCTCGATTATGGCACGGATTTGAACAACCCGCCACTTCGAGTTCTGCCTTCTCAACCAACTTCGCGCTTTCGTCTAAGAACCCGAAGTGCCTGTCGTTTCAGCAGAGCCATCGATTATATGCCAAGTTTCGGGCCCTGCAAGACCCACGTCGGATGCGGGACCGCCTAGTAGCCCGCCTTCAAGCTGGCCACTGCGCGCGACCCCCACGACTCCTCTTCATCGGCGCGCTCCGATAATCCGCGCCACATGGCACTCATCACCCTCCTCGACGCGCAACTGGCATTCGGACACGTCCCGCTGCTCGATCATGCGGACTTCTCACTGCTCGAGTCCGAGCGCATCGGACTGATCGGCCGCAATGGCGCCGGCAAGTCTTCACTCTTGAAAATCCTCGGCGGTCTCGAAAAGCCTGACGACGGCACGCTCCAAGCTCAGCAGGGTCTGCGCGTCGCGTATGTGGCGCAGGATCCCCAACTCGACCTGGACGCCAACGTTTTCACGGCCGCCAGCGCTGGACTGGCGAAGGCCATCGCGCTTCGCGAGCAATATCTTTCCGGGGGCTCGGGCCTCGACCTCAATGCGTTGCAATCGCAGATCGAAGCCTTCGACGCCTGGAATTGGGAGCAGCGCGTCGAAGAGACCCTGCACCGGCTGCACCTCGATGGCGCCGCGCGGGTAGGCGCGCTCTCGGGCGGGACCCGCAAACGCGTGGCCCTTGCGCAGGCGCTGGTCGCCGCGCCCAATGTGCTGCTGCTGGATGAGCCGACCAACCACCTCGACCTGGATTCGATCGAATGGCTCGAACAGCTTCTGATCGACTTCAAGGGCAGTGTCGTCACCATCACGCACGACCGCAGCTTCCTGAACCGCGTCGCGACCCGCATCGTGGAGCTGGACCGCGGCAAGCTCAATTCTTTCCCTGGCAACTTCGAGCAATACCTCGCGCAGAAGGAAGCACAACTCGCCCAAGAAGCCGTCATCACAGCCAAGGCCGACAAGCTGCTGGCCCAGGAAGAAATCTGGATCCGCAAGGGCGTGGAGGCTCGCCGCACCCGCAGTCAAAGTCGCATCAACCGACTCGAGGCACTGCGCGCCCGACGCACCGCCCGGCGCGAGGCGCTCGGCAGCGTCAGCATGGATGTGGCATCCGGCCAGACCAGCGGAAAGATCGTCGCGGAGTTGACGGGCGCGACCAAGGCCTTCGGCGACAAGACTGTGATCCGCAACTTCAGCGGGACCATCCTGCGCGGCGACAAGGTCGGCCTGGTGGGGCCGAACGGCGCGGGCAAGACCACACTCCTGAAGCTCATCCTCGGCGAGCTCGAGCCCGACAGCGGCAAGATCCGCCGCGGCACCAACCTGCAGGTCGCCTACTTCGACCAGATGCGCGCCGCGCTGCAGCTCGATGCGACGCTGGAGGATTTCATCAGCCCCGGCAGCGAATGGATCGAGATCGGCAACCAGCGCAAGCATGTCAAGAGCTATCTTGCGGACTTCCTGTTCTCTCCGGCGCGGGCGCAATCGCCGGTGAGGTCGCTGAGCGGAGGCGAGCGCAATCGCCTGCTGCTCGCCCGCCTGTTCGCGCGCCCTGCCAATGTGCTGGTGCTCGACGAACCCACCAATGACCTCGACATCGACACGCTCGAACTGCTCGAGGACCTGCTGCAGAACTATGACGGTACCGTCTTCCTCGTGAGCCACGACCGGACCTTCCTCGACAACGTGGTGACGAGCACCATCGCGTTCGAAGGCGACGGCCTCTGGCGCGAATACGAGGGCAGCGTGGAAGATTGGCTGATCCAGTCGAAGCGCGCTCGCGAGATCGCTGCCGAAAGGGCCCAGGCCTCGCCCGCCCCCGCCCCCAGCCCCGCGGCGGCCTCTCCAGTCTTGGCAGCGGCCGCGCGCGCCGGCACGCGCAGAAAGCTCAGCTACAAGGAGCAGCGCGAATTCGAGACCCTGCCCGCACGGATCGGCGAACTCGAAGAAGAGCAGAAGCGCATCACCGAAATACTCGAGCTGGAGGGTGGCGCGATCTACGCCAGCGAGGCCTCGCGCGCCGCTGAGCTCGCCCAGCGCCACGCACAGATCGACGAGGAATTGCTGGCCGCCATGGAGCGTTGGGAAGCGCTGGATTCGGCGCGCCAGGGCTAGCCGGCGGCGCCTTCGTCCGACGTGCGGGGAGCCGCGGCTGCGCTATATAGAAGCAGCAAAACTTCGATCGGGCTGCATGATTCCATTCAAGGCCTTCCATCCCCGCGCCCGCGTATGGCGGAGCTGCGCCGCGGCCCTGTGCTCGGCCTTCCTCTTGCTCTCGGCCTGCGCCGAGCTGCCCCAGAACGTACATAGGCCGGTGTCCACCGCGCTCGCATCGCCCGCCGGCACGCCGCTCGCGACCCTGGTCCAGCAGCGCCGCCAGGCCGCCTCGGCGCGCAATGAGTCCGGCTTCATGCTGCTCGATGGACCGCCGGCCGCCTATGGCAGCCGCCTCGCGCTAGCTGAGGGTGCAAGGAAGACGCTGGACCTCCAGTACTACGCAATCCATGCCGACGCCAGCACCGAACGCCTGCTCACCGCCGTCAGCGATGCGGCCGCCCGCGGCGTGCGCGTGCGCATCCTGCTGGACGACTTTCACAGCACCGGCCGCAATGCATCGGTGATGCGCCTGGCTTTCGTGCCCAACATCGAGATGCGGATGTTCAATCCGGTGCCCGGCTCGCGCGGTTCGAGCCTGGCCCGGCTATTCAATGCCATCGAGGATGCATCGCGCATTCAGCAGCGCATGCACAACAAGCTCTTCATCGCCGACAACGTGCTCGGGGTGACGGGCGGACGCAACCTGGGCGATGCCTATTTCGGCAATGCTCAGGCGGGCAACTTCGTGGACATGGACGTGTTGGCGGCCGGCCCCATCGTGCAGGACCTGTCGCGCAGCTTCGACGCCTACTGGAACAACGAGCGCGCCTATCCCGTTCAGTCGCTGGTGACGCGCGAGGAGCTCGACGCCCTGCGCAACGAAGCCCGCGGCGAGCGCGAGAAGGACGCGAACAGCGGCGCGCCCAGGCCGCCGGACGGCGAACCGCGACCGCGCAACGCCGGGCCGACGGCCGAGCAGCAGAACCGCGCCTGGGATGAAAAGGCGATGGATCTGCGCACCGCCAACTTCGTCTGGGCGCCGGCCGCGGTACTGGTGGACAAGCCGGCCAAGATCCCCGCCGACTCGCCGGGCGGCAGTGCGAACACTGGCAAGGCACCCGGCCTCGTGGTGGCCCAACAGGGCCAGCGCAGGACAGTCGCAGCGCCACGCGGCTCGCTCAGCGGCGCAGCGGATGCGGCCTCCAACGGCGACACCGTGGTCGAAGGACTCCTGCAATTGATCGGTCAAGCCCAACGTGACCTCCTGATCATCTCGCCCTATTTCGTGCCCGGACCCGACATGAAACAGGCCTTCGCCTCCGCTCGCGCGCGCGGGGTCAAGATTCGCGTCCTGACCAATTCGCTCGCCTCCAACGACGCGCCCGTGGCCCATGTTGGCTATGCCCGCCATCGCAAAGACCTGCTGGCGATGGGGATCGGCCTGTACGAGCTGCGCAGCGAACAGGCGGGACTGGGCAGCGCCTTCGGTTCCGCCGGAGGGAGCACGCCGGGCGAATCGCGCTCGATGCTGCATTCCAAGGTGCTGGTCATGGACGGCCGACTGCTGGTGGTCGGATCGATGAACCTCGATCTGCGCTCGCAACTGCAGAACACCGAGATCGCGCTGCTCATTCGCAGCGACGAGCTGTGCCGCATTGCCGCAAGACAGATCGAGACCGCCATGAACAAGGGGGCCTGGCGCGTCGAGCAGAGCGACGGCGGCCTGGTGTGGCGCGCACCCCAGGACAGCGACCTCAAGGACAGCACGACAGAGCCGGACGCGAGTATCGGCCTGCGCCTTCTCCTGAGGTTGTTCGGCCCCTTCGCGCCCGACCGACTGCTCTGAGCAGCGCTCAAAGCTGTGCACGGACGCGTGCGAACACCTTCCAGAACGTGGCGTCCTGAGCGGTCGCAAAGTTGATCCGCATCAGGGTGCTCGGCGGCCGCCGTGCGTGGAACAGCGACCCCGGCGCCAGCAGGTAGCCCTCATCGAGCATGCGCTGGGTGAGCGCGTCGGTGTCGACGCCCGTATCAACCCAGCCGAACAGCCCCGCCGGCTCGGCAGCCAGCGCACAACCCGCCGCCAGCGCCAGCTTCACCGTGCGCCCGCGGGCGCCATCCAGGCGCAGGCGCACGCGCTCGGCGTGCCGGCGTAGCTGGCCCTGGTCGATGCACCAGGCGAGTGCCCGCTCGAACAACGATGGCGTGGTGAGCGTGGTCAGCAGCTTGGTCTCGAGCATGCGGCCGACCAGCTGTGGCGAGGCCGCCAGGAAACCGATACGCCAGTTGGGCGCCAGGATCTTCGCGAAGCCGCTCACGTAGACGGTGCGCTGCAGCCCGTCGAGCGCGCTCAGGCGCGTGGCGTGCTCCGGCGCCAGGTGGCTGTAGGTGTCGTCCTCGACGATGTGGAAGCCATGCTGGTTGGCCAACTGAAGCACCCGGTGCGCGCTGCCCGGCGTCAGGCTGTAGCCGGTCGGGTTGTGCAGCACGCTCACGCTGACGAAGAGCTTGGGCTTGTGCCCGTCCCCCGCATTGCAGTAGCGCTCCATCACCTCGAGATCGGGCCCGTCGGCCTTGCGCGGCACCGGCAGGATGCGCATGCCGAGCGCCTCGAGCCGCGCGAACTCCAACGCCCAGCCCGGCTCTTCGACCATCACCGGATCGCCGGGCCGCAGCAAGGTGCGGCTCACGATGTCGAGCGCATGCGTGGCCCCGACCGTGGTCACGATCTGCTCGGCGCCGGCGGGCACGTTGATGCTTGCGAGCTTGGTCGCGAGGCTGCGCCGCAGGCCGCTATCGCCTGCGGGCTCGCCGTATTGCAACGAGAAATCCTGCAGTGCCCGTGTGCTGGTCACGCGCCGCACGGCAGCGGCAGTAAAGGGCGAATCCAGCCATTCCGAGGGGAATACGCCCATCCCTGGCTGCGGCTTGTCGCTGGGGCGATGGAACATGCCGCGGATCAGAGTGCTTGCGTCTGCGGGCACAGGTTGCGACAGGACCGGCTCGGCCAGCGCGCCCAATGTGGACGACGCCAACCCCACCTGGGCAGCAATCGAATCGCGCACGTAAAAGCCGCGCTGGCGCCGTGCTTCGACCAGCCCCTGCGCGAGCAGCTGGTCATAGGCCGCGACCACCGTGTGTGGGCTCACGCCCTGCTGCCGCGCGCATTCGCGCACCGAGGGCAGCCGCGCGCCCGGCGCCAGCAGGCGGGTGCGGATACGCTCGGCGAAGCGGCCGGCCAACTGCTCCGTCAGCGACTGGGTGGAGGTTCGTGTCAGCATGCGTGTGCCTGCTCTGTGTCGATGATCGGACCGATACAGGCCCCACTCATGTCCGGCAAACTGTATCGGTACTGTAATGGTCATCAGTTTAGAGTCTGTACCATGAACTGGCAAGAATTCACCGCCCTGCTGGTGCTGGCCACGGCGATGAGCTTCTCGCCCGGACCCAATACCACGCTCTCGACCGCGCTGGCGGCCAACGGTGGCCTGCCGCGCGCCATGCGCTTCGTGGTCGCCGTGCCCGTCGGCTGGACCCTGCTGCTGGGCCTGTGCGCTGGCGGCATCGGCGCACTGGTGGTGGCTGCGCCCTCTTTGCGCTGGGCCATCAAGGCGCTGGGCATCGTCTACCTGTTGTGGCTGGCCTGGAAGCTCAGCGGCAGTGCCACGATGGGCCGGGCCGACGGCAACCAACTGCGAGTCGGCTTCTGGCAGGGCGTGATGCTGCAGTTCGTCAACATCAAGGCCTGGCTGCTGGCACTGACGCTGGTCGCAACCTGGATCGCCGGCCAGCCCGACGCGCTGCGGCGCTTTGCCATCGTGGCGCCGGTGATGCTGGTCTATGCATTCGCCAGCAACTTCACCTACGCACTCGCCGGCTCGCTGCTGCGCAACTGGCTCGCGCACGGGCGCCGCCTGCTGTGGTTCAACCGCGCCATGGCCGCCGTGCTGGTGCTCACCGCCTGGTGGATGGCCAGCGTATGAAGATCAAGGACGAAACCCTCGGCATGTGGCTGGGCGTGCTCGGCGTTGCCTTCTTCGCAGTCACGCTGCCGATGACGCGGCTGGCCACCGGCACGCAAGAGGCGCCGCAGCTCTCGCCCTGGTTCCTGACACTGGGCCGCGCGGCGCTGGCGGGTTTGCTGTCGGTAGTCTTCCTGCTTGCGACCCGCTCGCCGCTGCCGCAACGCCACCAATGGAAACCGCTCGGGATGGCCATGCTGGGCAACGCGATCGGCTTTCCGCTGCTGCTCGCCTATGCGTTGCGCATCGTCAGCGCCAGTCATGCTGCGGTGGTCACTGCCCTGTTGCCGCTGGTGACCGCGGCTTGCGCGGCCTGGGTGCTGCACCAGCGCGCTCGGCTCGGCTTCTGGCTTTGTGCGCTGGCAGGCAGCGCGCTGGTGATCGTGTTCTCGATGCTGCGCGCCGGCGAGCAGCAGTTCGGCTTCGCGTGGGGCGACCTGCTGCTGGTGGGTGCCGTCTTCGCCGCGTCGCTGGGCTACATCTATGGCGCACAGATCACGCCGGCGCTGGGCGCGGAGCGCGTGATCTGCTGGGTCTGCGTGATGGCGCTGCCGGTCACGCTGCCCGGTGCGCTGTGGCTGTGGCCGCAGCAACCGATCGCAACCTCGTCCTGGCTGGGCTTCGTCTACGTCGGCGTCTTCTCGATGTGGGTGGGCTTCTTCGCCTGGTACCGCGGCCTTGCCATGGGCGGCGCGCTGCGCGTGAGCCAGGCCCAGCTGCTGCAGCCCTTCCTCTCGATCCTCGCCGCCGTGCCGCTGCTCGGCGAGCCGATCGATCTCGTCACGCTCGGCTTCGCGGCGGCGGTGGTGGCCACCGTGGTCGCCGGCAAGAAGCTCTCGCAGGCGCGTCCCGCCGCCCCATCATCACAACAACTGGCACATCCAAAGGAAACGACATGAACTGGAAACTCGCCGCCCGCGCAGAAAAGATGAACCCCTCGGTGATCCGCGAGATCCTCAAGGTCACCGAGCGTCCCGGCATCATCAGCCTGGCAGGCGGCCTGCCCTCGCCCAAGACCTTCCCGATCAGCGCCTTCGCCGAAGCCTGCGCCGAAGTGCTGCACAAGGACGGCCAGGCCGCGCTGCAATACGCAGCCAGCGAGGGCTATGCGCCGCTGCGCGAAGCGGTCGCGGCGATGCTGCCATGGCCGGTCGACCCGGCCCAGGTGATGATCACCACCGGCTCGCAGCAGGGCCTGGACCTGATCGCCAAGATTCTGCTCGACCCCGGCAGCCGCGTGCTGGTGGAAACACCCACCTACCTGGGCGCGCTGCAAGCCTTCTCGCCGATGGAGCCCGAGGCCGTCAGCGTTGCCAGCGACGAAGAGGGCGTGCGGGTCGACGACCTGAAGGCCAAGGCCAGGGACGCGCGCTTCGTCTACCTGCTGCCCAATTTCCAGAACCCCACCGGCCGCACGATGACCGAGGCGCGCCGTGCCGCGGTCTCCGCCGCTGCGGCCGAGGCCGGCCTGCCGATCGTCGAGGACAACCCCTATGGCGATCTCTGGTTCGACGAGGCGCCGCCTCTTCCGCTCACGGCACGAAATCCCGAGGGCTGCATCTATCTCGGCTCCTTTTCGAAGGTGCTGGCGCCGGGTCTGCGGCTCGGCTTCCTCGTCGCGCCGAAGGCCATCTTCCCAAAGCTGCTGCAGGCCAAGCAGGCCGCCGACCTGCACAGCCCCACCTTCAACCAGCGCGTGGTCGCGGAGGTGATGAAGGAAGGCTTCCTCGAGCGCCACGTGCCCACCATCCGGGCGCTCTACAAGCGCCAGCGCGATGCGATGCTCGCGGCACTCGAGCGCGAGATGCAAGGCCTGGGCGTGAGCTTCAACAAGCCGGCCGGCGGCATGTTCCTTTGGCTGCGCCTGCCCGAGGGCATGAATGCGGTGGCGCTGCTGCCCAAGGCGGTGGAGCGCGGCGTGGCCTTCGTCCCGGGCATGCCCTTCTACGCCGGTGCCGGCGATGCGCGCACGATGCGCCTGTCCTTCGTGACCGCCAGCGTCGAGGAGATCGATACGGCAATCACTGCGCTGGCCGACGCCGTGCGCGAGCAGCTCGCGCACCAGGCCGCAGCTGAAGTCGAGCGCCGGATGGCCGCAAGCGCCGCATAACTCGTCGAGAGAGCCAAGCCGATGCACATCGCAATCCTCACCTTCGACGGCTTCAACGAGCTCGATTCGCTGATCGCGCTCGGCGTGCTGAATCGCATCAAGAAGCCCGGCTGGCGCGTGAGCCTGGCAGCGCCGAGCGAGACGGTGCAGTCGATGAACGGCGTCACGCTGCATGCCACCGCCACCCTGGCGGACGCCTGCGCAGCCGATGCCGTGGTCGTCGGCAGCGGTATCCGCACGCGCGAAATTGCCGCCGACCCGGCGATCCTCTCTGCGCTGCGGCTGGACCCTGCACGCCAGCTGATCGGCGCGCAGTGCTCCGGCACGCTGCTGCTCGCCAAGCTGGGCATCCTGGGCAACGTACCGGCCTGCACCGATCTCACGACCAAGCCCTGGGTGCAGGAGGCGGGCGTCCGGGTCCTCGATCAGCCCTTCTACGCAGCGGGCAACGTGGCAACGGCGGGCGGTTGCCTCGCCTCGCCCTATCTCGCGGCCTGGATCATCGCGCGCACCGAGGGGCTGGACGCCGCGGCCGCTGCACTCCACTACGTTGCACCCGTGGGAGAGAAAGAAGCGTACGTCGCGCAAGCCTTGCGCAACCTCACCCCGTATCTCGAGAGCGCGAGGGCCGCGGGATGATCGAGCTCGGGACGCTTTCGCTGTTCCTCGTGGCAGTGCTGGCGCTGTTCCTCTCGCCCGGGCCCAACATGGCCTTCGTGCTCTCGCACGGCATCGCGCTCGGACCGCGGGCCGGCTTCGCGGCAGGCCTGGGCATCGCCGCGGCGGATCTCGTTCATACCCTTTGTGCCGCAACCGGCGTCACCGCGCTGGTGGCTGCCTGGCCGCCCTCCTTCGATCTGCTGCGCTACGCGGGCGCGCTCTATTTGCTGTGGCTCGCCTGGCAGGCGTTGCGATCGAGCGGCGCGTCCGTGCCGGCGCATGCCGAGCGCGCCGGTTTCGCGCAGGTGCTGCGCCGCGCCTGGCTCAACAACCTGGTGAACCCGAAGGCGCTGCTCTTCTTCATGGTGTTTCTGCCGCAGTTCGTCGATCCGTCGCGCGGCGGCGTGCCGGCGCAGCTGGCCTTGCTCGGCATCACGCTGAGCCTGGCTGGCCTCGTGTTCAATAGCGCGCTGGGCGCCTGTAGCGGCATGGTCGGCCGCTGGCTGCAGCGTCGCCGCGGCGCCGCCGGCTTCCAGCGCGGCCTGCTGGCCACGGTGATGGTCGGCCTCGCGCTTCGTCTTCTGCTCATCGACCGCCCTTCGAAGGGACTCTGAACATGCTCAACATCTGGGGGCGCATCAGCTCCATCAACGTGCGCAAGGTGGTGTGGTGCGCGCAGGAACTCGGCCTCGACTTCCAGCGCACCGAGGCCGGCGGCAAGTTCGGCATCGTGCAGACGCCGGAATACCTCGCGCTCAACCCGAATGCGCTGGTGCCGGCCATCGACGACGGCGAGGGCGATGCGCGCGTCACGCTCTGGGAATCGAACGTGATCGTGCGCTACCTCTGTGCCAAGCATTCGCCGGGCAAGCTCTACCCCGAGCCGCTGGCCGCGCGCTTCGATGCCGAGCGCTGGATGGACTGGCAGCAGACCACGCTCAACCCGGTCAGCGCCGGTGCCTTCAGGCAGTGGATCCGCACGCCCGCGGACCAGCGCGACCCGGCCGTGATCGCCCATTCGGTGCGCGCCACCGAGCCCCTGTTCGCGCTGCTCGACGCGCATCTCGCCACCCGCCCCTTCATGCTCGGCGAGCACTTCACCATGGCCGATATCCCTGTCGGCTGCGAAGCGCATCGCTGGTTCGGCCTGCCGCAGACCGAATACACGCGACCCAGCTGGCCGCATGTCGAGCGCTGGTTCGCCGACCTGCGCAGCCGCGCCGGCGCGCGCGGTGTGCTCGACCTCCCCCTGGAATGAACACCATGCAAATCCGCCCCTTCAAGCAAGTCGACGTCTTCACGGCGAAACCCTACGCCGGCAACCCGCTCGCAGTGGTGCTCGACGGCACCGGCCTGGACGATGCGGAAATGCAGAACTTCGCCCGGTGGACCAACCTGTCGGAAACCACCTTCCTGCTGCCGCCGACCGAACCCTCGGCCGACTACCGCGTGCGCATCTTCACGCCTGGCGGCGAATTGCCCTTTGCCGGCCATCCGACGCTGGGCAGCTGCCACGCCTGGCTGGAAGCCGGCGGCCGGCCCAAGGCCACCGGGCGCATCGTGCAGCAATGCGCCAAGGGACTGGTCCCGATCCGGTACGAGGGCGAGCGCCTGTTCTTCGCGGCGCCGCCCTCCCAACGCAGCGCGCCCAGTCCCTCGATGCTGGCCAAGGTGGCCGGGGCGCTCGGCCTGCGCGCGCAGCAGATCGTGGCCGCGCAGCTGCTGGACAACGGGCCGGTATGGCTCGGCCTGCTGCTCGCCGATGCCGACACCGTGCTCGCGCTCAAGCCCGACCATCGTGCGCTCAAGGAGCTCGGGCAGAAGGTGGGCGTAGCCGGCATTCCCGAACGGGACGTGGAACCGGCCACCCCGCTGATCGCGCGCTCCAACCGCGAGGCACGCGCCTTCGCGCAATCCGAAGCGGAAGACATCGGCCTCGAGGTGCGCGCCTTCGCCGCGCCGATGGGCATCGAGGAAGACCCGGTGACCGGCAGCCTCAACGCCAGCCTCGCGCAATGGCTCATCGCCGAGGGCTACCTGCCCGAGCGCTACCTCGCGGCACAGGGCCAGTGCCTGGGCCGCTCGGGGCGCGTCCACGTGGTGCGCGATGCCGACGGCCAGGTCTGGGTCGGCGGCGATTCGGTCACCTGCATCGACGGCAAGCTCACGCTCTAGGAATCCGCATGCCGGCGCGCATCGACCACCTCGTGATCGCGGCCCGCAGCCTCGACGAAGGCGTGGGCTGGTGCGAAGCCACCTTCGGCGTGGCGCCAGGCCCGGGCGGCACCCATCCGCTGATGGGCACGCACAACCGGCTGCTGAAGATCGAAACCGCCGACTTCCCGCGCGCCTACCTCGAGATCATCGCGATCGATCCCGCGCAGAAGCCGGCGCGGGCAGCAGCGTTCCACCGCTGGTTCGACCTGGACGATCCAACGCTGCAGGCAGCGCTCGCGCGCGAGGGGCCGCGGCTGGTGCACTTCGTGGCCGAAGTGCCCGACGCCGACGCCACACTCCACGCACTGGCGCGCCACCGCATCGACCGCGGCCGCCTGCTCGAAGCCTCCCGCGACACGCCGGTCGGCCGCCTCGAGTGGCGCATCACGGTGCGGGACGACGGCCAACGGCTCTTCTACGGCACGCTGCCCACGCTGATCGCCTGGGGTGCGGCGCATCCCACCGACAGCATGGGCGATTCCGGCGTCCGGCTGCGCTCGCTGGCACTGTCGCATCCGCGGGCCAACGACCTGGAGCGGGCGCTGCGCGCCATCGGCCTTGCCGGCGTTCCGGTGAGCACCGGCGCGCCCCAACTGCGCGCGGTGTTCGACACGCCGCGCGGCACCGTCACGCTCGATTCCAAGGGGATCTGATGAACCTGCCGCTCCATCCTTCCGAACTCGCGCTCTTCGCGTTGGCCGCACTGGTGCTGGTGCTCACGCCCGGCCCCAACATGATCTATTGCGTCTCGCGCACCCTGTGCCAGGGCCGCGCGGCCGGCCTGATGTCGCTGGCCGGCGTGCTGCTGGGTTTCGTGGTGCACCTGATGGCGGCTGCACTGGGCTTGACGGCGTTGCTGATCGCGGTGCCCTTCGCCTTCGATGCCATCCGCCTGGCCGGCGCGGCCTACCTGGCATGGCTCGCCTGGCAGGCCGTCAGGCCCGGCGGCACCGCGCCCTTCGAGGCGCGCCTGCTGCCGGAGGACCCGCCGGCCAAGCTGTTCAGCATGGGCTTCCTCACTAATCTGCTGAACCCGAAGGTGGCGATGTTCTACCTCTCCTTTTTCCCGCAGTTCCTGCACCCCGAGCGCGACGCGGTGCTGCTGCAGAGCCTGCTGCTGGGCGCGATCCAGATCGGCGTGAGCGGCACCGTCAACTTGCTGCTGGTGCTGAGCGCCGCCCGGCTCACCGCCTTCCTGTCGAAAAGCGAAGGCTGGCTGCGGGCCCAGCGCTACGTGATGGGCAGCGTGCTCGCCGTGCTCGCCGTTCGCATCGCCCTGCCGGAGCGCCGCTGAGCATGCGCTTCACACGCGAGCAGATCGAGGCCGGGTGCCGCACCGTCTACGCGGCGATGCCGCCGACGCCGCAGTACGCCTGGCCGCTGCTGGCCCGGCGCCTTGGCTGCACCGTGTGGGTCAAGCACGAGAACCACACGCCGGCCGGCGCCTTCAAGCTGCGCGGCGGGTTGACCTATTTCGAGACGCTCGCGCGCGAGCAGCCTGCCGTGCGCCATGTGATCAGCGCCACCCGCGGCAACCACGGCCAGTCGGTCGGCTTCGCGGCGCGGCGCCATGGCCTTGCCGCAACCGTCGTGGTGCCGCACGGCAACTCGGTCGAGAAGAACGCCGCGATGCGCGCGCTGGGCGTCACGCTCATCGAGCATGGCGACGAGTTCCAGGCCGCGAACGAGCATGCAGGACAACTGGCCGAAGCCCAGGGCCTGCACCGCGTGCCCTCCTTCCATCCTGACCTGGTACGCGGCGTGGCCAGCGCCTACGTCGAGTTCTTCGACGCGCTCGCCGCCACGCCGGACGGTCCGCCCGAGGTGCTGTTCGTGCCGATCGGGCTGGGCTCGGGCTTCGCGGCTGCAGCGGCGGCGCGTGCGCACTGCGGTGTGTCGACGCGGCTGGTCGGCGTGGTGTCGGCGCATGCAACCGCCTACCTCGACTCCTATCGCGCGGGCGGCGCGCTCGAATCGCCGGTCAGCACGCGGTTGGCGGACGGTATGGCCTGCCGCACGCCGGTGCCCGAGGCGCTGGAGGTGCTGCGGCGCGAGGCCGACGACGTGGTCGCCGTAACCGACGACGAAGTGGCGCAAGCGATGCGCGTGCTCTTCACCGACACGCACAACGTGGCGGAGGGCGCAGGTGCTGCGGCGCTTGCAGCGCTGCTGCAGCAATCGGCGCGCTGGCGCGGCAAGCGCGTCGGCATCGCGCTGACGGGCGGCAATGTCGATGCGGCAGTGTTCGCCGAGGTGCTGCTCTCATCCCCGCGGGGGCGGCAGCCAGCTTGAGCAATCGCGTTCGACCCGCTAGAACGAGCCTGGCGGCGCCTTGACGGCGAGCTTGACGCGGCGCAGGGGAGCGATCGCGCGCGCAAGCGAGGCACGGGCCATGCCGATCATCCCGCCGACGGGTGCCTTGAGCGCATCCGCGGTGGGCGATTCGCCCGGAAACACCGGCGACATCCCCGCTTTGCGCAGGAGCCTGTTGACCTGGTGGACGCGCGCCACCCTGCGGGTCACCGACGTGTAGAAGGTCACGCCGATCGAGATCGACACGCAGTCTCCCGGCCTTGTCCAGCTGCCCTCGGAACTCGTCATGTGAGGCGACGTGCTCGGGAAATAGACCGCATCTCCCGGTTGCGTCTCGAACTGGTGGCTGCGCGCGCGAAACTCTTCCTTGAAGCGGACCTTCCTCAACGAATGTCCGACGATGAAATCCTCCACCGCATCGGCCCCCACCACCACCCGATCCGTGTTGTCCCACACGTTCATGGTCTTGCGGCCGTGCAATTGCAGCCAGATGTTGTTCTCGCGATCGATGTGGAACGGCGTCACCGAAGGCGGTGCCGAGATGAAGGCAAAGCCATTGATATTGAAGATGCCGGGCTGCTCGCGCTGGACAAGGGGACGCATGGTGTCGACGATGCTGGCGAGCAGGGCGGCATAGCGCGGAATGACCTCGATGTTGTAGAGGGCGACCCACGAGCCCGCTTCCTCGATGCGCTCGAACACCTCGTCGATGCTGCGACCATCGGGATGCTGGCTGTCGTGCGCGAAGCTGGAAGCCTGCGAGATGCCGGGCCTGATGAACCGGCACTGCCTGAAAGGCACGAGTTCCTTCGCCAGATTGGCGAACTCGGCGAGCTGGAATAGCGGATGCTCGTGGAGGTTGTGATGCAGGGCCGTGATCTTGTGCGCCGAAAAGCTCACGGGGTCGTCCGCCCACACCCGGTACGCTTGCCCCGCCGAACTCACTTCGCCAGGAGTGCTGACCTCGCGTTGCTGTGGCAGCGGAGCCAACGCCCCGTGCGGCGCAGTCCGAGCGCGGAACGCGTTGGTCGTGAACTTGTTCATTCTGAACCTCGTTCGTTGCCGCGCAACCTCTCTCCACGAGCAAGCTGAAACGCGTTGGGATCAAGGACTCGCCAAAACTAAGTAAATGGTATTACTTACTCCTTCGTATGTCACAGGATTTCTTCGCCCGTCGATAAGGGGCGCGGAGATGCTGGCGCCTCAGGCGGCGACAACGATCGGGAAGCGCGCCTGCCAGCCGTCCGCAGTCCGCTCGAAGGGCACGGTCACGGCCTCGCGCGCGGGCTCCGGCAGGTTGCGCCACAGGAAGTCGCGCGCATTGCCCGGGTCGCCGGCCACGTAAAGCTGCGTGGTCAGCAGCTCGCGCCCGCCCAGCTTGACCTTCACGTGGATGTGAGGCGTACGGCCGCCGTAGGCCACGGGTCGAATGGTGCGGAAGCGCCAGCGGCCTTCGGCGTCGACGACCACGCGGCCAAAGCCCTGGAAGGCGGCATCGGCACGATCGCCGTCGCCTGGATGGTGGTAGCGGCCGCCTTGGTCGCATTGCCAGATCTCGACCTGGGCGCCACGCAGCGGGCGGCCGTCGATGTCGGTCACGTTGCCTTCCACCGAGGCCGGCTGGCCGCTGTGGTAGCTCAGCGCGCCATTGCGCAGCAGGTCGTTGTCGGCATCGGCCGGCAGCTTGACCGGATAGAAGGGGCCTTCGGTCTGCGAAGGCGTGGCGATGCGCCTCGGCTGCGGCTGGGCGCGAGCGCCGAGCCAGAGCACCGGCACCGCGACGAAAGCCGCGGCAACCGCGCGGCGGGGAAGAAGACCGGGGGAGTGGGGCGAGGTGGGCGCAGCCATGGCCGGTGGGAGCGGCCGGCCGCGCGCGAGTTCCTGCCCCGCCGCGATCATTTTCTTTTTCCTGTTACCAGCGCACGCGCACGCCCACCGCACCCTGGATCGAGGACTTCACCCGGGTATCGCCGCCGGTGCTGAAGACCTTTCCGAGCTCGCCGTAGAGGCTGACGGTCTTGCTCAGCGTCAGCGTTGCGCCCGTGGCGAGCTCGACCGAGGTGTAGCGGCTCGAGCTGGCAATGGGCGTGGAGAAGCCGCCGTTGATGAAGCGCGCCGTGTCGCCCGCGTCGTTGGCATGGATGACCCCGACGCGGCCATAGGGCTGCAGCCGCCCTGCCGAGGTGGCGAAGTCACCCTTCACCCGCACGCCCAGGCCTGCCGTCCAGCCGCTGGCGTCGTCCTGTTGCACCAGCGCGCCGGAGATCCGCAGGTCGTCGAGCTTGGCCCGGCGGTAGCTGAGCTGCGCCTGCGGCTCGAGCGTCCAGTTGCCGCCGAGCGCGAAGGCCTGGCCGACCTCGACCGAGGCGGTGAGGCTGTTCCCCTTGCCCGACGCGACGAAGCCGCCGAGCGGACGGATCGTGTAGCGCTGAGAGCCGTACTGCAGCACCGTGTCGACATAGAAGCCGGTTGCGTTGGCATAGCTGGCGTAGGCGCCCAGGTAGCGTGCGCGCAGGTCCGTGCTGCCCACGGCGCGGTAGAGGCCGCTGGCAAAGCCGCTCAGGTCGGCATTGCCGTCGAGCGTGCCGACGTAGACGCCGGCGCGCCAGTCGCCCAGCGGCGAGACGTAGAGGTCGGTCCCCGCCTGCACGCCGCTGACATGGCCCTGCGTCGACGGATTGACCACGCCCGACTGGCGGATGTCCAGGTCGCTGTAGACAGCGCGGGCCCAGGCGCGGCGCTCGGTGGAGAGCGCGCCGGCGACCGGCGTCAGGCTGGCCACCGCGCGGCCGCTGGCGTCGTCGTCGCCCATGCGGCTGCGCAGGTTGCCGATCATCCCCATGTCGGCGCCGCGCAGTTGCGACGGCAGGGCAGACAGCATGGAGGCCTCGGCGCGGTACGCCGTCACGCCGATGGGCGCGGGTGCAGGCGCAGGCGCGGGTGCAGGCGGTGCCGGTGGTGCAGGCGGCGCCGGTGGTGCAGGCGGTGCTGGTGGTGCAGGCGGTGCTGGTGGCGCTGGTGGCGCTGGTGGAGCCGGCGGCGCGGGAGGCGGAGGAGGCGGCGGTGGTGGCGGTGGTGGCGGCGGAATCACCTGAGACCGCAGGTACCAGTTCTCGCCGGCACCCGCCGTATCGGCAGCGTACAGGCGGTACTCGAAAGCGCCCGCGTCCACGTGGCCGGCGCCTCCGAGCGCGAAGGCGCTCTTGGTGGTCTGCGCCGTGGTGGTGGCCCCGTTCAGTGCCGTGATCACTTCGATGCCGTTGCCCAGGGTCTGGCCGCCCAGGCCGCCGAGGTTGGCGATCTGCAGGGTGGTGCTGCCGCTGGCGACCGCCGTGGGCCCGTCGAGCACCAGGCGGTCGGTGGGCCCGTTCGCGCCGAGCACTGTGCCCAGGCGCAGCGTGCCGTTGTTGCCGACGTAGGGACCGTTGACCGTCAGCGTGGTGCCCGCCGTGGTGCCGACCAGCGAAACGGTGCCGCTGTTGTTGAGCGAGGCCATGCTCTGGCTGAATCCCGCCAGGTCGAGGGTGGCGCCCGCGGCCACGCTGTGCGCCGAGGCGGCGCTCAGGGTGTTGGCGGCGCCGGCGCGCAGCGTGCCGGCCGTCACGGTGGTGCTGCCGGTGTAGGTATTGGCGCCCGACAGCGTGAGCGTGCCCTGGCCGACCTTCACGATCCCGCCGCCCGTGCCGCTGCCCGGCTGCACGAACTCGCTGCCGCCGTCGCTGATGATGCCGGCAATGGTTTCGGTCCTGCCGAGCCCACCGACGGTGAGCTGCGTGCTCCCCAACGCAACGCGGCCGGCGCCGGAGAGCGAACCGATGCTCAGGGGTGCTGCCTTCATGCCGGAGACGTCGAGCAGCGCGCCTGCCTGGTTGTCGACCACGGCCGTACCTGCCGTGGAAGCATCGGCGAAGCGCAGCGTGCCGCCCGCGGCATTCGTGAAAGTCGCCGTGCCCGCGCTCGAGGTGCCGAGGAAATGCACCAGTGCCTTGTCGCCCACGTGAACAGTCGCCTGGCCAGCTGTCGCGGTGTCCTGAAAGCTGACCGTTCCGCCCTGCGCCTCGATCGTCGCCTGGCCGGCTGTGGCCGCGTCGGCGAAAGCGAGGAAGTTGGTCGTGCCGCTGAGCGGGCGCCAGTTGCTGCCGTTGACGGAGAAGCGCGCGCTCTGAGCAGAGCCGGAGTCGAGCAACATGACGCGATTGTCCGCGTCGGCGCCAATACCCGGGCGGCCCACGATGTAGTGGTTGCTGCCTGCGTTCGCACCCACTGCGAACACCAGCAACGACTTCGAGCCCTGCACGGTGACGTCGCCCGTCCCCAGCGTGCCCGTGCCGCTGACGCTGGCGGAGACGCCGTCGCGGATGGTCGTGCCGCCCGAATGACTGTTGGGCACCGGAACGCCGAAGCTGCCGCCGCCCTGCGAAGAGGCGATGTTCAGGGTGCCCGCCCCGCTGATCTCGCCGGCCGCGCCGAACAGTTGACCGTTCACGTCGATGGTCCCGCCACCGCTGCCGACTGCGATCGATCGGGTGGTGTTGATCGTCCCGGTGGCTCGCAGCGTGCCGCCGTCCAGCGCAATACCGCGGCCGGCCAAGCCCAGGCGCGCGTCGCTGTCGACCTGCAGCACCCCGGCTGTGATGCGGGTACCGCCGCTGTAGGTGTTGCTTCCGGTGAGAGTGGTCGTGCCGGGCCCCGCCTGCGTCAGAGTGCCGGTGCCGGAGACCGCGTTGGAGAGGTTGTAGTTGTCCGAGCGATTGACGATCAGCGAAGCATTGTTGGTGATCGCGCCCACCACGCTGCCGCTCGCTGTTCCATTGCCCAGCTGCAGCGCGCCACCGCTGATGGTGGTGCCGTTGGTATAGGTGTTGTTGCCGGTGAGGGTCAAAGTGCCGGCGCCGACCTTGACCACTGCACCGGTTCCGAGCAGGACCGAATTGACGTAGTTCGCGCCGTTCTTGTCCTGGACGCCCGGGCCGGTACCCCCGATCACGCCGCTGATGATGTCGTTCTTGCCGAGCGCGCCGACTTCCAGCGTGGCGTCGCCGAGCACGACATTGCCCGAACCGGACAGCGACCCGATGGCCGCGTTGGTTCCGGGTGTCATTCCGTTGATGTAGATCTGGCCGGTGCGGCCATTGACGGTGTCGTTCTGGTTGACCACCGTGGCGCCAGCCAGCGTCGCCGTGTTCGAGACCTGGACCACGCCGCCGTTGTTGTTGATGGTCGCGCTGCCGCCGGTGCTGGTCTCCTGGAAGATCACCCGCCCGCCGGTGCTGTTGATGGTGGCCGATTGCGCATTGGCCCCGCCGGCACCGAAGAGCACGTAGGTGCCCGGGGCGCCGAGGTTGAGGGTGGAAGTCCCGGCCCCCGCCCCGAACTGGAACTGCATGCCGCTGTTGCTGCCGTTGACGTCGGTATTCGCGGTGGTGACGTTGACGGTCAGCGCGCCGGCGTTCGCGCCGGCGCCGTTGAAGCGAAGCTCGGCGTTCTCGCGGATGGTGACCGGGCCGCTGCCGAAGGCACCCGCCGTGGTGGTCCAGACGTTCATCCGCCCGTCGGTGCCGTTCCCCTGCAGCACCGTGCCGCCGGTGTAGTTGTTGGCCGGGTTGTCGATGGTGAGGCGCCGGTCCTCGTTACCCAGCGCATTGACGCCGGTGTTGCGCAGCGTGAGCACCCCGGCGCCCGTGATCTGCCCGGTCAGCTGGCCGTCCTTGCTGCCGGCCACGTCGATCGTGCCACCTCCAGCGCCCAGCGCGATGGCGCGGCCGCTCGCGAAGTTGTCGGCGCCCAGGCGCAGCGTGCCGCCGCCGAAGACGATGCCGCCGCCCGTGCCCAGGTTGGCATCCGAGCTCACCTGCAGTGTGCCGACGTTGATCGTCGTCGCGCCCTGGTAGCTGTTGGCAGTGCCCAGCACGATGGTGCCGGCACCGGTCTTGATGATGCCGTTGGGGCCGCTGATGTCGCCGCTCTGCGTGGCCGTTCCCGTGCCGGTGCTGTTGAGGGTCACGTCCGACGGCGTGGTGACGATGGGGTCTGCAAGGTTGGCGCCATCGGCGTAGTTCACCGTCTGCGCGGCGCCCGATGTGGCCAGGACGCTCAGGCCGGCCGCCACGAGCACCGTGGCCACGCCGCCCGAGCGCTTGCCGCGGGCCGTGGTGAGCTCCGACACGGCGACCCATGCCCCCAGCGCGTGGTTCCACACGCTGCGATATGTCTTGTTCATCTTCTGTGCTGTCCCTCTCTCCGGTGGATGAGTGACATTGCGGCTGGGGAGGAGGACCGCCTGCAATGTCTACGAAAGTTTTCATTCTTACACAATGAGAACTTAGTAACTCATCTGCTTACAGAAATCGTTGCTTATTTCACGCAAACGCCCGTGGCGATGCGGAGAAGCGACAGGTCACAGCCGTGACCGCCGCACCCGTTGGCGCGCGGCAGAATTCCGCCCATGGGACAGCTCTATCTCGTTCGGCACGGCCAGGCCAGCTTCGGCGCGGACAACTACGACCAGCTCAGCGAGCTGGGACGGCGGCAGTCGCGGCGGCTGGGCGAGTACTGGGGGGAGCGCGGAATGCAGTTCGACGCCGTCATCACCGGCACGCTGAACCGCCATCGCCAGACCTGGGAGGGCATAGCCGAGGGCCTGGGCCTTTCGCGCGACGACGTGCTGCCCTGGCCGGGGCTCAACGAGTACGACGCCGAGGCCGTGATCGCGACCATTCACCCCGAGAAGCTGCAGAAGCCGGATACGCCGGAGCTGTACCGCCACCACTTCCGGCTGCTGCGCGAAGGCCTGGGCGCGTGGATGCAGGGGCGGGCCACGCCCGTGGGCATGCCGAGCTACATCGACTTCCTGGCCGGGGTGACCACCGCGCTCGACCATGTGCGCGACAAGCACCACGGCGCCCGCGTGCTGGTGGTCTCCAGCGGCGGGCCGATCAGCACTGCCGTGGGCCACGTGCTGGGCACCAGCCCCGAGACCACGATCGAGCTCAACCTGCGCATCCGCAACACGGCCGTCACCGAGTTCGCCTTCACGCCCAAGCGCCACATGCTCGTGACCTACAACACACTGCCGCACCTCGACGGGCCGGCGTACGAAGACTGGGTGACCTACGCCTGATCGAGTCCCGTGCTGCCGGCGGCCAGCCAACGCAGATAGTCGGGCGAGCCGGCCGTCATCGGCACCTGCACGATCTCCGGCGTCTCATAGCTGTGGCGCTCGCGGATGAAGGCTTCGAGCGCCGGATAGCGGCCGGTCAGCGTCTTGATCAGCAGCACCCATTCGGGCTCGCGGTGCAGCGTCTCCTCCCAGATGTAGAAGCTGCGCACCCGCTGCACCTGGACGCAGGCGGCGAGCCGGGCCTCGACGATGGCGGCGGCCAGCGCCTCGGCCTCGTCCTCGGTGCTGGCGCTGGTCATCACGATGCAGGCGGGTTTTTCCATGAGCGTCTCCAAAGGTTCAGGCCTGCCACACGCCGTAGCCGGCCTCCCGCAGCGCAATGCCGAGTTCGACCTCCATCTCGCGCGCTGCCTCGTAGGGCATCGGGTTGTAGACCGCGTAGAGCGCCGGCAGCAGCCTGAGGCCATAGTCACGCACGAAGGCGTTGGCCTGGATGCCGGCCTTGTGCTTGTCGAAGCGTACGTCGGGATCCAGCCCGGTCATGCCCACGTAGACGAAGGGCTGCCCGAGGCGGTACTCGGGGTTGGCGCGCCGGAAGCGCGCGTTGTTCCAGACCCGGTCGTCGAGTTCGACGACGTAGACATGGTGATGCGCCCTGGATCGACGGCCCATTGCCGCCCCTTGGTGCCCGGTCTTCTTACTTGCGCTTGAGGAGTCCCCAGATGAAGAGCAGCACGATCGCGCCGACGACCGACGCGATGAAGCCCGCGCCCTCCCCCGCCCGGTACCAGCCCATGGCCTGGCCCAGATAGGTCGCGATCAGCGAGCCGGCGATGCCGATCAACGTGGTCACGATGAAGCCGGCCGAGTCATCGCCCGGTTTGATGGCACGCGCCACCAGTCCCGCAACGAAGCCGATCAGAATGGTCCAGACGATGCTCATACGCTTCCTTGTTGTGGAGTAGGGGGAGGGTCTGCCGCCCGCGGGGCAGCCCGATTCATGATAGCGGAGCAACGTGCCGCTCTCGTGTCCTACACGCCTCGCGCAGGCCGCGCGCTATACCGGCGGGCATGCTCGAGAAGCTTCCTGATGCCATCGGTCTGGCCCTGCACGGCGTGCGTGCCGGCCTCGACGAGATCGCCTTCAACACCATCGGCTTGCGCCAGGGCATGGCCTCGATCAATCTCGCCAGCCTGGCCTTCGCTGACCATGCGCCCCTGCCGCCGCGCTACACGGCCGACGGCGAGGGCCTGTCGCCGCCGCTGCAATGGACCGGGGTGCCGGCCGGCGCCGCATCGCTCGTGCTCGTGGTGGAGGATGCCGACTCGCCCACGCCGCATCCGCTGGTCCATGCGATCGCGGTCGGCCTGCCCCCCGAAGACGGCAGCCTGCCCGAGGCCGCCTTCCCCAGCGCCGACAACGCCGGCAGCGGCTTGCACGTGGGGCGCAATTCGTATCTGCAGGCAGCCTGGCTGCCGCCCGATCCGCCGCCCGGACACGGGGTGCACCGCTACGCCTTCCAGCTCTTCGCACTCGACAGCGCGCCCGACTTCTCGGCCACGCCGGGTCGCGAGGAAGTGCTGGAGCAGCTGCGCACCCACGCCCTGGCCAGCGGCTTGCTGATCGGCACCTGCGAGCGGCCCGACGGCACGATCAAGATCGAGGAAACCGCGCCCGCCGGACCGGCGGTTGCGGGCTGACGCGATTCACACCTGTCAGGGCAGCGGCCCCGTGTGCACGGTCGTCAGCGGCAGGCGCGAGACCTCGGCCAGCAGCGCGGCCAGCTGGCGCGCCGCTGCCTCGACCACGGCCCGGCCCTTGTCCGCACTCGCGGCAGCCGCATTGCCCGCCGCGCCCTCCGGGTTGTAGTCCTCCATGGCCCAGCCGAGCCTGGCGCTCTTGCCGTCGCCGAGCAACGGGTAGTCGGCCGCCCGCTGGCGCGAGCTCGAGCCGAAGTCGCGCGCGGCCTGCATGTCGACCTGCGCCGGCGCGAGCGCCAGCATCATCGAGGTCTCGATCTCGCCAGCGTGCACCCCGAAGCGATGCTCCTGCGCGCTGAACTGCGCGCCCGCCTCGCCCAGCGGCAGGTTGAACCAGCTCACGCTGTAGACGATCAGCCCGTGCGCCGCGCGCAGCTCGCGCGCCGCGATTTCCATCGCGCCGGTGTGCCCGCCATGGGCATTGAAGAAGACCAGCTTGCGCACGCCCGCGCGCGCCACGCCCGCTCCGATCTCGCGCCAGAGCCGGATCAGGGTCTCGGCGGACAGCGTCAGCGTGCCCGGGAAGCTGGCGTGCTCGGGGCTCAGGCCGATCGCCTGCGTGGGCAGGAAGAGCACCGGCAGCCCGGCCGGCAGCAGCGGCAATGCCTCTGCGACGATGCCGTCGACCAGCGTCGAATCAACCCCCAGCGGCAGGTGCGGGCCGTGCTGCTCGGTCGCACCGAGCGGCAGCACGGCGACGGTCGCGGCCGGGTCGAGCGCGGCGAAGTCGCGGGTCGTGAGCTGGGACCAGAAGCGGCTGCGAAGAGGGGTCATGCGGCGATCTTAGGGCCGGTGACCGGCGGGAGGGCTGCGAACTTCGCGGCCAGGAAATCGACCAGGGCCCGCACCCGCGCCGGCACGAAGCGCCCGCTGGGCAGCAGGGCGTGCAGCGGATAGGGCTCCGTTTCCCAGTCCGGCAGCAGACGCATTAGCGCGCCCGCGGCTTCATCGGGCCGCACGTCCAACGCCGACTTGAACGTGATGCCGCGGCCGTCCAGCGTCCACTGCCGCGCCAGCGAGGCGTCATCGACGATTCGGTCGCCGTCCACCCGCACCTCGGTCCACTGGCCGTTGCGACCGAAGCGCCAGAGCCGCTGGCGCCGGCCGCTGCGGTGGAAGGTCAGGCAGTTGTGCTGCAGCAGGTCCTGCGGTACCTGGGGCGCCGGATGCCGCCGCAGGTAGGCCGGCGCGGCGCAGAGCACCGGTCGCGAATCCGCCAGCTTGCGTGCCACCAGCCGCGAGTCGGCCAGCGCGCCGTAGCGCAGCGCCACGTCGACCTCGTCGCGCGTCACGTCCAACGGGCGGTCGCCCACCGAGAGCGCGAGTTGCAGGCCCGGATGGGCTTCCAGGAACTCGTCGAACCAAGGCAGCAGCGCGCTGCGCGTGAGGTCCGACGGGGCCGCGACGCGCAGCATGCCGACCAGCGCGCCGCGGTCGGCGGTCACCAGCGACTCGCCCTCGGCCAGCAGCTCGAAGGCCCGGCTCGCGTAGTCGAGCAGGGTCTGGCCCTGCGGCGTGAGCCGCATGGCGCGGGTCGAGCGCTCGAACAGGCGGGCGCCGAGCTGCGCCTCCAGGCGCTTCAGGGCCGCGCTGGCGGCGGCCGGCGTCAGGCCCAGCGTGCGGGCCGCTGCCGTCAGCGTGCCGCCGCGCGCCGTGTGCAGCAGCACGTGGAGGTCGGCGAGATTTTCAATCTTCATTTGAAACTGATGCGCTAGCGGACCAGCTTATCAAACCGAGGCAGGCTATCTACAGTGGCGGCACTCCATTCCTCCAAGGACTTCCAATGAAAGCCGTCGGCTACCGCCAATCTCTTCCCATCGACGATCCCGCCGCGCTCGAGGACCTCGAGCTCCCCGCACCGACCGCGGGCGGCCGCGACCTGCTGGTCCGGGTCAAGGCGATCTCCGTCAACCCGGTCGACACCAAGGTGCGCAAGGGCGTGGCCCCGGAAGCGGGCCAGGCCAAGGTGCTGGGCTGGGATGCGGTCGGCACCGTCGAGGCGATCGGCGCCTCGGTGACCGGCTTCAAGCCCGGCGACCGGGTGTACTACGCCGGCTCGATCGTCCGCCCCGGCGCGAACAGCGAGCTGCACGTGGTGGACGAGCGCATCGCCGCGCTCGCCCCCAGGAGCCTGGACGACGCGCAGGCCGCGGCGCTCCCGCTGACCACGATCACCGCCTACGAGCTGCTGTTCGATCGGCTTGGCGTGCCGAAGAACGGCGGCGCCGGCCGGACGCTGCTGATCGTCGGCGGTGCCGGCGGCGTCGGCTCGGTCCTGATCCAGCTCGCGCGCCAGCTCACGCAGCTGCGGGTGGTCGCGACCGCCTCGCGCGCCGAGACGCGCGCCTGGTGCCTGGCGCTGGGCGCGCACGCGGTGATCGACCACGCGAAGCCCCTCGCCGCCGAGCTGAAGGCGGCCGGCATGGGCGAAGTCGACATGGTGGCGAGCCTGACGCAGACCGAGCAGCACTACCCCCAGATCGTCGAGAGCCTGCGGCCCCAGGGCCGGCTGGCGGTGATCGACGACATGAAGGTCTTCAACGCGATGCCGCTCAAGAGCAAGTCCATCTCGCTGCACTGGGAGTCGATGTTCACGCGTTCGAGCTACGGCACGCCCGACCTCGCGCGGCAGGGCGAATTGCTGGCGGAAATCGCTGCGCTGGTCGATGCCGGCCGCATCCGCACCACCGCCAACGCGAGCTTCGGCACCATCAACGCCGCCAACCTGCGCAAGGCGCATGCGCTGATCGAAAGCGGCAAGGCGCAGGGCAAGGTCGTGCTGGCCGGCTTCTGACGCCCGTGCGCGCTACCGGGCCCGCGCCACGCGCCAGACCGTGTTGCCCACGTCGTCGGCCACCAGCAGCGCGCCGCTCTTGTCCAGCGCGACGCCGACGGGGCGCCCCAGGGCCTTCTCTTCCGCATTCAGGAAGCCGGTCAGGAAATCCACCGGCGGCCCGCTCGGCCGGCCGCCGGTGAAGGGCACGAACACCACCTTGTAGCCCGAGAGCGGCCTGCGGTTCCACGAGCCGTGCTCGCCGATGAACACGCCGCTGGCGAACTCGGGCGGCATGCCGCGCGCGTCCGAGAAGGCCAGCCCCAGCGCCGCCACGTGCGAGCCGAGCGCGTAGTCGGGCACCACCGCCTTGGCCACCATGTCCGGGCGCGGCGGCTCGACGCGCGCGTCCACATGCCTGCCGTAGTAGCTCCAGGGCCAGCCGTAGAAGGCGCCGTCCTTCACCGAGGTCAGGTAGTCGGGCACCAGGTCGCTGCCGATCTCGTCGCGCTCGTTGACCACGGTCCAGAGGGTCTGGGTGCTGGGCTCCCAGGCCATGCCGTTGGGATTGCGCAGGCCGGTGGCGAACAGGCGCTTGGCACCGCTCTTGACGTCGACCTCCCAGATCGCCGCACGGCCTTCCTCCGCGGCGAGGCCGTTCTCGCCGACGTTACTGTTGGAGCCCACCGTCACATAGAGCTTGCTGCCGTCGCGGTTGGCGATCACGTTCTTGGTCCAGTGGTGGTTGAGGCCGGCGGGCAGGTCGGTCACTTTCGTCGGCGTCGCCGCGATGGCCGTCTGCCCCTCGGCGTAGGGCACCTTGACCAGCGCGTCGGCGTTGGCGATGAAGAGCTCGCCGCCGACCAGCGCGACGCCGAAGGGGGAGTTGAGGTTTCGCATGAACACCTGCCGCAGCTCGGCGGTGCCGTCGCCGTTCGCATCGCGCAGCAGCGTGATCCGATTGGCGCTCGGAACCCCGGCGCCGGCGCGCTTCTGGACCATGCCCATGACCCACGACTTGAGCCGGCCGATCGTGCCGAGGTCGTCCTTCGCTGCCTCCGGCTTGGGCGGCTTGTTGCTTTCCACGACCAGGACGTCGCCGTTGGGCAAGGTGTAGACCCACCGGGGATGGTCGAGGCCGCGCGCCAACGCCGTCACGATGAAGCCGTTGGGCGCCTTGGGCCCGGCGGTATCGCCCCAGCCGACCGCCGGTGCGATCTTCACGGTGGGCATCAGCGTCTTGTGGGGCGCGGGCAGTTGCGGCGTGGGGCCGATGCCGGCCTCCGGCGGCAGCTTGGCAGTCTCGCCGCAGGCCGCGAGCAACAGGACCGCCGCCAACGCGGCGACTGTTGCGGGAAGGTGAATGGATCGCTTCATGGTCTTGAATCCTTCATGCGCCGCAAGACCCGGCGGCGGAGCCGGCGGCGCTCCGGCGAATGATCCCCGCCCGAACCAGCCTCGACTGTCGGCTGTGGGCGCTTTCGGGCGTGGGCACACCCCCGTGCGGCGGCGCCGCTACCATCGGACGATGACCGACGACCTGTTCCGAGCCGATGCCTACCTGCGCGAGTGCGAGGCCCGCATCCTGCGCGTCGACGAGGCCGGCATCGTGCTCGACCGCACGGTCTTCTACCCGCTGGGCGGTGGACAGGCCGGCGACAGCGGCCAACTGTTGCTGGGCGACGGGCGCGCGCTGGCCATCGCCGACACCCGCAAGGCCAAGGATGCCGAGGGCCGGCCGACGAACGAGATCGTCCACGTGCCGGCGCCCGACCAGGCCGAACTGCTGGCCGCGCTGAAGGCCGGCGAGGCGGTGACGGCTCGCATCGACTGGGACCGCCGCCACAAGCTGATGCGCTTTCACACCGCGACCCACCTGCTGTGTCACCTGGTGCCCCAGCCGGTCGACGGCTGCTCCATCACGCCCGAGTACGCGCGGCTCGATTTCCACATGACCGACCCACTGGATAAGGAAGCGCTCAGTGCTGGCCTGGCGCGGCTGGTGGCCGCCGGCCACCCGCTGGCGGTCGGGGCGATCACCGATGCCGAGCTCGACGCCAATCCTGCGCTGGTCAAGAGCATGAGCGTGCAGCCGCCCCGCGGCACCGGCACCGTGCGCACGATCCGGATCGGCGAGCCGGAGGCGATCGATTTCCAGCCCTGCGGGGGCACCCATGTGGCGAACACCCGGGAGATCGGTGCAGTGGTCGTCACCAAGATCGAGAAGAAGAGCGCCGCCACCCGCAGGGTGGTGCTGGGATGGGCCAGCTGAGCCCGCCGCACCGGAACTTCGCCCCGCACGCTCGCTCCGACTGACCGGCATGGCCCTCTTCTCCCTCCTCCGCCGCGCAGCCTTCCTGGCCGCCACCCTCGCTGCCAGCTTGCCGGCCGCCGCCCAGCTGACTTCCCGCATCGGGCCCGTCGTCACCACCCCCCATGTGCGCGCGGAGCTGGTTGCCCACGCGCCTCAGGGCGTGTCCGCCGGGGCGCCGGTCTGGGTCGGGCTGCAGATCGCGCACCAGCCCGAGTGGCACACCTACTGGAAGAACGCCGGCGATTCCGGTCTCCCGACCGAGTTGGCCTGGTCGCTGCCGGCCGGTGTATCGGCGGGCGAGATCGCATGGCCGGTGCCGAAGAAAATTCCCATCGGCACCCTCGCCAACTACGGCTACGAGGACACGGTGCTGCTGCCGGTGCCGCTGACCGTAGCGCCGGACTTCAAGCCGCCGGCCAGCCTCGCCGGCGCCGACGCGCTGGACATCAAGCTCAAGGCTTCCTGGCTGGTGTGCCGCAAGGAATGCATTCCCGAGGACGGCGAGTTCCTGCTCAGGCTGCCCATCCAGGGTTCGACCGCGGTGCATCAGAACGCCTTCGACGCGGCGCTGGCCGCCCGCCCGGTGCCCCTGGACAAGTCCGGATCGATCGCCATCGAGGGCCAAAAGCTGCAGGTCCGGCTCGAAGGCCTGCCGGCCGCCGCGCGCGGCAAGACCCTCGAGCTGTTCCCCGAGACCGCAGAGGTGATCCACACCGCGGCCGTCCTCGGCAAGGACTGGACGCAGGCCTGGGACGGCGACACCTGGATCGCCAGCGTGCCGCTGGCCGAGCAGCGCAGCGCCAACCCCGGCACGCTGCCGGTGGTGGTCGCACTGGCCGAGGCGGACCGCCAGGCCGGCCAGCCGGTCGCCTGGCGCGCCGAGGCGCCGGTCAGCGGCACCTGGCCAGCCGCGGCACCGCGCGTCGAGGTCTCGCCGGGGCTGAAAGCCGCGCTGGAGGCCAATACGGCACCGCCGTTGCCGCAACCCACCGGCAGTTTCATCGCCGCGCTGCTGGGCGCCTTTCTCGGCGGCCTGCTGCTCAACCTGATGCCCTGCGTCTTCCCGGTGCTCGCCATCAAGGTGCTGGGCTTCACGCGCCGCGCCGACGACCACGCCGGTCACCGGACTGCCGCCGTGGCCTATACCGCCGGGGTGATGCTGTCCTTCCTCGCACTGGGCGCCGCGATGCTGGCGCTGCGGGCGGCTGGCGCGGAACTGGGCTGGGGCTTCCAGCTGCAGTCGCCGGCGGTGGTGGCAGCGCTGGCGGCTCTCTTCACGCTGATCGGACTCAATCTGGCCGGCCTCTTCGAATTCCGCATGCTCGCGCCGTCCTCGGTGTGCAGCGCCCAGGTCGAGCATCCGGTGGCCAACGATTTCCTGTCAGGGGTGCTGGCGGTGGTGATCGCCTCGCCCTGCACCGCCCCCTTCATGGGCGCCTCGATGGGCTTCACGATCGGGCTGCCGGCCACGCAGGCCCTGCTGATCTTCGCGGCACTCGGCTTCGGGCTGGCCCTGCCCTACCTCGCCGCCGGCTTCGTGCCGGGGGTGGCGCGCCTGCTGCCGAAGCCGGGCCCGTGGATGAACATCCTGCGCCGGCTGCTTGCCTTTCCGATCTTCGCCACGGTCGCCTGGCTGGTCTGGGTACTGGGCCAGCAAAGCGGCATCGACGGCGCGGGTGCACTGCTGGCCTTGCTGGTGTGCCTGGCGGCGATCGTCTGGGCCCTCACCCTGCGCGGGCGCACCCGCGTCGTGCTGGCCAGCCTGATGATCGCCGTCACCGCAGTGCTGGCCGGCACGATCGGCGCCAACGTGGTGCGCAATGCGGCGCCCGCGGTGGCTGCCTCGGCCGGCGAGCGCTGGCAGCCCTGGTCGCCGGCCCGCGTGAGCGAGCTCTCGGCGCAAGGCCGGCCGGTGTTCGTCGACTTCACGGCCGCGTGGTGCGTCACCTGCCAGTACAACAAGCGCAGCACGCTGGCCGACGCCGCGCTGCTGGCCGAGTTCGATGCCAGGAAAGTGGCCATGCTGCGAGCCGACTGGACCCGCCGCGACCCCGAAATCACCGCCGCGCTGGCCGCACTGGGCCGTAGCGGCGTGCCGGCCTATGTACTTATGGCGCCGGGCCGCGCGCCGGTCGTGCTGACCGAGATCCTTAGCAAGGAAGAGGTCCGCGCTGCGCTCGCCCGACTTTGACCCTGTCCCTCTACGGGTTGTCACAAGCAGGTGAGGAAAGCGTCCTAAGCTCTCGCGATCGTTGATCTTTTGCAAGTGGAGTTCAATCTGACCATGCCCCCATCGTCGACCTCAGACTCGCGTTCCGCCCGTGCCGCGCGCCAGGCGCGCGCCGCGCTGAGCCGGGCTTCCCGTCGTGCCGTGATGGCCGCCGCCGTGGCCCTCGGCGCCACCTTCCTGATGAGTTCGAATGCCGTTGCCGCACCCGCGGTGGGGCAGAAGGCGCCCGATTTCGTCGCTGTCGACACCGCCGGCAAGCAGCACCGCCTGTCCGATTTCGCCGGCAAGTTCGTGGTGCTCGAATGGACCAACCCGGGCTGCCCCTTCGTGCGCAAGCACTACGGCAGCGGCAACATGCCCGCCACCCAGAAGGGCGCAACAGAGAAGGGCGTGGTCTGGCTGGCCATCAACTCCACCGAGCGCGCCGCCAGCGACTACCTCAAGCCCGCCGCCCTCGAGGCCTGGATGAAAGAGCACTCGGCCGCGCCCACCGCCGTGCTGATGGACGAGGATGGGGTGATCGGGCGCGCCTACGCTGCGCGCACCACGCCGCACCTCTACATCATCGATCCCAAGGGCATGCTGGTGTATGCCGGCGGCATCGACAGCATCGCCTCGTCCCGCGTCGAGGACATCAAGACCGCCACCAACTACGTGAACCAGGCCCTCGGCGAGGCCTTCGGCGGCAAGCCGATCAGCGCCGCGACGACCAAGCCCTACGGCTGCTCGATCAAGTACAAGGCCTGAACCCCGAGGCCCCCGCGAAGGCCCCTGCGACAATCGCGGGATGCCTTTCGCCCCCCTGAAGAACGACACTTTCCTGCGCGCCTGCTGGCGCCAGGCCACCGATCACACGCCCGTCTGGCTCATGCGCCAAGCCGGGCGCTACCTGCCGGAATACGTGGCGACCCGAGCGCGTGCCGGCAGCTTCATGGGGCTGGCCACGAATGTGGACTACGCCACCGAGGTCACCTTACAGCCGCTCGCGCGCTATCCGCTCGACGCGGCCATCTTGTTTTCCGACATTCTCACGGTGCCAGACGCGATGGGCCTGGGCCTGTCCTTCGAGGCCGGCGAGGGCCCGCGCTTTGCGCGGCCGGTGCGCGACGAAGCCGCCATCGGTGCGCTCGAGGTGCCGGACATGGACAAGCTGCGCTACGTCTTCGACGCCGTCGCCTCGATCCGCCGCGCCCTCGATGGCCGCGTCCCGCTGATCGGCTTCTCCGGCAGCCCCTGGACCCTCGCCTGCTACATGGTCGAGGGCGCCGGCTCGAGCGACTACCGTCTCGTCAAGACCCTGCTCTACAGCCGCCCGGACCTCATGCACCGCCTGCTTTCCGTCAATGCAGACTCGGTGGCGGCGTACCTCAACGCCCAGATCGACGCCGGCGCCCAGGCTGTCATGGTCTTCGACAGCTGGGGCGGCGTGCTGGCCGACGGCGCATTCCAGGACTTCAGCCTGGCCTACACCGCCCGCGTGCTCTCGCAGCTGCGGCGCCAGGGCGCCGACGGCCAGCCGGTGCCCCGCATCGTCTTCACCAAGGGCGGTGGGCTCTGGCTGGAGGAGATGCGCGCGCTCGACTGCGAGGTGTTGGGCCTGGACTGGACCGTCAACCTGGGCCGCGCCCGCGCCCTGGTCGGCGAAGGCGAGCGCAGCAAGGCGCTGCAGGGCAACATCGATCCGAACGTGCTGTTCGCCCCCCCGGAGCGCATCGAAGCCGAGGTCGCGAAGGTGCTGCAGGCTTTCGGACAGCCGCACACCGACCTCGCCTCCACCGGGCCTACCCACATCTTCAACCTGGGCCATGGGATCAGCCAATTCACCCCGCCCGATCACGTGGCGGCGCTGGTGGCCGCGGTTCATGCGCAATCACGCGCCCTGCGCGGCCGCTGAGGCGGTTATGCCTTGTAAGCAACTGAGAACGCGGGTCGCGCGTTTGTCAAGCTCGAAAATGGTGAGGACCGACTGACTTATGCACAAAAGCCTTGCTGCGACGCGCAAAAACATCTGAAGCCCCGCCGGCGCCGCTCCTAAAGCGATAGCGCCGCTAAGTCGTTGATTCGTATGAGTTTTGAACTTTGCTTTTTTTGCGGGCATTCCAGCGCGAGCCTTGATTCTCAAGGGCTGGCAGCGCGTCCGGCCCTGATATCAACAAAGTTATCCACAGCAACTCTGGATGACCTTCAAAGCGCTGCCAAATCAACGACTTAGGCCGCTTTGCTCCAAGTTCCTTTAACCATCGACCCCAACGGAAGTGCGCCTTGAACTGGCGTCTCGAGATCGCCGTTCAGACTCCGGTGCACAGCGCATTAGGGGATGTACTTAGCTACGCGAGCACGCTGCCGGTCGCGCCCGGCGCGCTGGTCCGGGTGCCGCTCGGCCGCCGCGAGGTGCTCGGCGTGGTGTGGTCGGCGCAACCCGCCGGGACCCAGGACGATGCGGCGGCGTCCATGGAACTCAAGCCGATCGGTGCCGTGCTGGACGCGCTGCCGCCGCTGGGCGCGGCCTGGCGCGACCTCGTGGCCTTTGCCGCCCGCTACTACCAGCGCTCGCTGGGCGAGATCGCGCTGGCGGCATTGCCACCCCAACTGCGCGACCTGAGCGCGGTCCAGCTCGCTCGGCGCCTGAAGCGGCAGGCGGCGCCCGCGGCTGCCGCGGCAGTTCCCTACGGCCCGGCGCTCACGCCCGAACAGGCGCAGGCGCTCGCGCGCTTCGACGCCGAAAGCGGCCCTTTCCTGCTCTTCGGCAGCACCGGCAGCGGCAAGACGGAGGTCTACCTGCAGGCCGTCGCGGCGCTGCTCGAACGCAAGCCGCAGGCTCAGGCGCTGGTGATGGTCCCCGAGATCAACCTCACCCCGCAGCTGGAGGCGCGCTTCAAGGACCGCTTCGGCCACAGTGCCGTGGTGTCCCTGCACAGCGGCATGACGAACCCCCAGCGCCTGGCCAGTTGGCTGGCGGCGCACGCCGGCGCCGCGCGCATCGTGCTCGGCACCCGGATGGCGGTGTTCGCCTCGATGCCTGCGCTCGAGCTGATCGTGGTCGACGAGGAGCACGACCCCAGTTACAAGCAGCAGGAAGGCGCCCGCTACTCGGCACGGGATCTGGCCGTCTGGCGCGGCCGGCGCGAAGGCGCGAAGGTGATGCTGGGCTCGGCCACGCCGTCGCTGGAGAGCTGGCACCAGAGCCGCCCGGCCGAGGGGGCGGATGCCGGCGGGCGCTATGTGCGGCTGGCGATGCCTTCGCGCATCGGCACCGCGGCGTTGCCTGCGGTGCGGCTGGTCGACATGGGCCTGCAGCCGCCGCGCACGGTACTTTCCGCCGCGCTGCTGGACGCCATCGGCCAGCGGGTGGCTCGCGGCGAGCAGAGCATGGTGTTCCTGAACAGGCGCGGCTATGCGCCCGTCCTGGCCTGCGGCGACTGCGACTGGAAGAGCGAATGCCCGCACTGCAGCGCCTACCGCGTGTTCCACAAGATCGACCGCACGCTGCGCTGCCACCATTGCGGCTTCACCGAACGGGTGCCGCGCGCCTGCCCCGCCTGCGGCAACCCGGACATCGCGCCGGTAGGCCGCGGCACGGAGCGGCTCGAGGAGCACCTGGGCGAGCTGTTCGCCGACGTGAAGCGGGCCGACGGCAGCCCGGTGCGCATCGCCCGCATCGATGCCGACAGCACGCGCCGGCAGGGCGCGCTCGAGTCACAGCTTGCGGCGGTGCACGCCGGCGAGGTCGACGTGCTGGTCGGCACGCAGATGATCGCCAAGGGCCACGACTTCCGGCGCATCACGCTGGTGGCGGCGGTGAATCCCGACAGCGCGCTCTTTTCCAGCGATTTCCGCGCGCCCGAACGCCTGTTCAGCCTGCTCATGCAGTCGGCCGGGCGCGCCGGGCGCGATGCGGCCTACCTGTCGGCGCAGGGCTCCACCGCCGAGATGTGGATCCAGACTCACCACCCGCGGCATGCCCTCTTCGCCGCGCTGCGCCGGCACGACTACCCCGCTTTCGCGCAGCGCGAGCTGGAAGAGCGCGCGGCGGCCGGAATGCCGCCCTTTGCCTTTCAGGCCCTGCTGCGTGCCGACGCCCGCACGCAGGAGGCGGCCCAGGGCTTTCTCAACGCCGCAAACGCGGCCGCCGAGGGGCTGGAGGGCGCGCAGCAGGTGACTCGCTATTCGGCCGTACCGCATGCGATCCAGCGCGTGGCCAACGTGGAGCGGGCGCAGCTGCTGGTCGAAAGTGCCTCGCGCGCGGCCTTGCAGCGCCTGCTGGCGGCCTGGCAGCCGGTGCTGCATGCGCTGCGCAAGCAGCCCGAGGGAAAGGGTGTGATCCGCTGGTTGGTCGACGTCGACCCGCAAAGCATCTGAGCTCGCGGCCAGCTTCGCCCGGCATGCGCCAAGGCGAGGCTTGGGAGCGTCTCAGTGCAGGCCGATCGGCTGCTTGCCCATCTCGATGTACTGCAGCGCCGAGCGGCGCTTGCGTTGTCCATGGCCGGGCCATGCGAACAAAAGGAGGCTGGCGGCGCCCGTCGCCAGCGCCGGAACGGCGCTCAAGGCACCGACGTGCCACAGCAAGCCCACAGTGGCAAGGCACGCCACACACAGCATCCAGCGCATCCAATTCGTCATGGCAGTTTCCCCCGGCGGTTTTGACGCCACTTTAGCAGCGGATTTGAAAACAGAAGAACTAGTCGAACGTAATAGAAACGGAATAGTTAACACTATCGACCAATAGTCAACGGGGGGTTGTAGGCAAAATTCTGAAACAACGCTTGACGCGGCTCGAACCGATGTCGAACAGCTCGCGCTGTGAGCGGCTGCCCGACGCCGCCCCTTACCGGCTGGGCGTGCTCACGCCCTGAGACGGTGCCTCAGCGCAGCCAACCCACCGCCAACGGAAAGCTGAAGAACGCCGCCACGGTGGTCCAGAGGATGACGCGCGCGATGCGCCCGCTGTCGGCGCCGAAGCGCTCGGCCAGCATCGCCACGTTGCTCGCGCTCGGCAACGCGGCCACCAGCACGATCGCCACCAGCGCGCTGCGCTCCAGCGGCAGGCCCAGCGCCATTGCCGCGCGGCCCGCGCCGTAGACCAGCACGGGATGCGCCAGCAGCTTGATCGCCGCCACCGACAGCAGATCGGCAGTCCGCGCCGGCGAAAGCGCCCGCACCCCACTGCCCATGGCCTCGCCCACGCGCGCGCTGGCGCGATGCTCGTGGGCCAGCAGCGCCGAACGGGCCAGCACCGCGCCGATGGTGAACAGCGCCACCGGCGAAGCGGCGTCGCCCAGCATCGCGATCGTGCGCTCCAGCGGCCCAGGCAGGGCGAGGCCGGTGGCCGAGGCCAGCCCGCCGAGCAGGATGGCCCACGGCATCGGGTTCTGCACGATGCCGCGCAGCGCCTGCCGGGCCGCCCGGGCCGGGCCATGCGCATCGGCCCCGTCGAGGCGCGACAGCGCGATGCACAGCGAGGAGGTCAGCACCAGGTCCAGGGCGATGGTGATGATCATCGGCGACGCCGCCTGCGCGCCCAGAATCGCGATCAGCAGCGGCAGGCCCATGAAACCGGTGTTGGGAAAGGCGGCCACCAGCGCCCCGAAGGCCGCATCGTTCCAGACCAGGCCCTGCCGGCGCGCCAGCCCCACCGTCACGCCGACCACGAGCAGCGCGCAGCCGCCCCACACCAGCCCCACGCCGGCATCGAGCAGTTGCCCGATCGGCGCCCCCGCGCCGAAGCGGAACAGCATGCACGGTAGTGCGAAATAGAGCACGAAGGCATTGAGCCCCGGAATGGCGCCCAGCGGCAGCGCCCCGCAGCGCGCCGCCGCATAGCCGGCCGCGATCAGCGCGAAAAAGGGGAGCGTGACGGAAAGAATGTGCAGCACGCGGGCAATTGTCGTCGTGCGACATCACGACACAGCTTTCACACGGCCTTGCAAAGGATCGGCCCCGTATCATTGCCCGCTTTGCGCCCCTCCGTCGCCTTCATGTCCTCCGGTCTTAATCTCGCGCAACAAGAAGCCGTCAACTACCTGCATGGTCCCTGCCTGGTGCTCGCCGGCGCAGGCTCGGGCAAGACGCGCGTCATCACGCACAAGATCGCGCGGCTGATCCAGTCGGGACTGGCGCCCCAGCGCATCGCCGCCATCACCTTCACCAACAAGGCCGCAGCCGAGATGCGCGAGCGCGCCAAGAGCCTGATCGGGCGCGATGCGAACAAGGTGGTGGTCTGCACCTTCCATGCGCTGGGCGTGCGCATGATGCGCGAGGACGGCGGCGTGCTGGGCCTGAAGCCGGCCTTCAGCATCCTCGACAGCGACGACGTCACCAAGATTCTCAAGGATGCCGGCGGCACCACCGACGCCGCCACCGCGCGCATCTGGCAGTGGACCATCAGCAAGTGGAAGAACATGGGCCTCAACGCCGCGCAGGCAGAAGCCCAGGCGGCCGACGACAACGAACGCATCACGGCGCGCATCATGGCGCGCTACGAAGAGCGCCTGACCGCCTACCAGAGCGTGGACTTCGACGACCTCATCGGCATGCCGCTCAAGCTGCTGCAGCAGCACGAGGACGTGCGCGCCAAGTGGCAGGCGGCGCTCGGCCATGTTCTGGTCGACGAGTACCAGGACACCAACGCCACGCAGTACGAGGTGCTGAAGGCGCTGGTCGGGCAGCGCGGCCGCTTCACCGCGGTGGGCGACGACGACCAGTCGATCTATGGCTGGCGAGGCGCCACGCTGGACAACCTGCGCAAGCTGCCGGTCGACTTCCCCACGCTCAAGGTCATCAAGCTCGAGCAGAACTACCGCAGCACCAGCGCCATCCTGCGCGCGGCCAACAACGTGATCGGCCCCAACCCCAAGCTCTTTCCCAAGACCCTGTTCAGCGAGCTGGGCGAAGGCGAGCCGGTGCGCGTGGTCGACGCCGACAACGAGGCGCACGAGGCCGAGCGCGCGGTGGCGCGCATCCAGAGCCTGCGCGGCGGCGATGCGACCACGCAGGGCCAGCAGTTCAAGGAGTTCCGCGACTTCGCGATCCTCTACCGCGCCAACCACCAGGCGCGCGTGTTCGAGCAGGCCCTGCGCCGCGCGCAGATCCCCTACAAGGTCTCGGGCGGCCAGAGCTTCTTCGACCGGGCCGAGATCAAGGACCTGTGCGGGTGGTTCCGCCTGTGGGTCAACAATGACGACGACCCCGCATTCCTCCGTGCCGTGACCACGCCCAAGCGTGGCATCGGCCACACCACGCTGGCCAGCCTCGGCACCTTCGCGAGCCAGTACAAGCTGAGCCTGTTCGAGGCGCTGTTCTCGCCCTCGCTGCCCAGCGTGATGGCCAAGCGTGCGCTGGAAGGGCTGCACGAGTTCGGCCGCTACATCAACGACCTCGAATACCGCGCGCGGCGCACGATGGGCGCCGAGGATGCGCGTACCTTCCTGGCCGACTGGCTCAAGGAAATCGAGTACGAGAAGCACCTGTATGACGGCGAGGACAGCGAACAGGCCGCCGCCAGCCGCTGGACCAACGTGCTGGAGTTCTGCGACTGGATGTCGCAGCGTTGCGGCGGGCAGATCGCCGACGCTTCCGGTGCCACGGTCGAGAACGAGCGCAAGAGCCTGCTGGAAGTGGCGCAGACCATCTCGCTCCTGTCCACCATCAGCGAGCGCGAGAAGGACCAGAACGTGGTCACGCTCTCCACGCTGCATGCGTCCAAGGGCCTGGAGTGGCCGCACGTGATGCTGATCGGCGTGAACGAGGGCCTGCTGCCCTTCAAGCTCGAGGACGACGGCGGCCGGCAGCAGAAGGTCAGCGACGAAACGCTGACCCGCCTGCAGGAGGAGCGCCGCCTGATGTACGTCGGCATCACGCGCGCCCAGCGCAGCCTGGCCGTGAGCTGGACCAAGCGCCGCAAGCAGGGCCGCGAGATGGTGCCGGCGCAGCCCAGCCGCTTCATCGCCGAGATGGCCCTCGACAAGAAGACCATCAAGGAAGATCCGCGCGAGAAGCTCAAGGCGCTGCGCGCCGAGTTCGCGCGCAAGGCCCAGGACAACGCGGCCGCGGCGGCGGCTGCAGCGGCGGCGGCAGGCTCATGAGCCGCACGGCCGCTCCGAAGGCGAAGGTGCTCCAGTGAAGCGCCGGCTGTTGCTGCTGGCCCTGGGCCTGGCCGCGCGCGGCGCCCTGGCCCAGCCGGCCTGCCCCGCGAACGGCCGCGAGCTGCCCGCGGGCGCGCTCTATGGCCAATGGGAGGCGCGCATCGAAGGCGTCCCGGGCATTGCGCGCGTGCAGCTGGCGAAACACCCGGACTACGAAGGCGTCCGCGGCACCATCACGCGCGAGAGCGGCGCGAAGCCGCCGTCGGTGGCCCAGCTCGCAGGCGACATCGACGACGAGGGCCTGCTCAGCATCGACGAGTCGCTGGACGGCCGCGCCATCAGCGGCAACTGGCTGGGCGAGCTCCAGCCGGGCTCCTGCGGCAAGGAATTCAGGGGAACGTGGCGCAACGCGTCCGACGACAGCATGCATCCCTTCGTGCTGAACAAGACTGGCAGTTGGCAATGAAAAACACACGCACCACCATCACCTTCGCGACGCTCCTCGCCGGCCTCGGCATGGCGCTCGCGCAGGCCCAGCCCGCGCCGCAACCGGCCAGCCCGATGGCCGACGCGCAGCTGACCTGGCAGCAATGCCAGCGGCTCGCGAGCGACAAGGAAGCACGCCTGGCCTGCTTCGACCGCTGGGCCCAGCAGCAGACGCTGCCTGCGGCCGCGGTACCCGCGGCGCCGCCGGCGCTCGCCAACGCCCAGCCGACCGCACCCGTGGACGCCGCCCTGCCCGCCACGCGCGTCGTCTCCGTCGCGACCGCCGAGGGCTGCCGCGACGGCCAGTACTCCACGCTCTCGCGCTTCTGGGAACTCGAGAACGGCAGCGACTGCGGCACCTTCAGCTTCCGCGGCTACCGGCCGCTCAACGTGTCGTTCGCGACCGCGAACCACAAGCCCGAAACGCCGACCTCGCCCGCGGACGGCCACACCGGCACCTACATCCCCTACCAGGCCAACGAGATGCGCATCGGCCTGTCGGTGCGCACCAAGCTCGCCCAGGGCATGCTGACCCAGAACGACCCCGTCAAGAAGGATTCGCTGTGGTTCGGCTACAGCCAGCAGTCGACCTGGCAGATCTTCAACGGCGACATCTCGCGGCCCTTCCGCAGCACCGACCACGAGCCCGAGCTGATCTACGTTTACCCCACGGACTACCGGCTGCCGGGCGGCTGGCGCTGGCGTTATGCGGGCGTCGGCCTGGTGCACCAGTCGAACGGCCAGAGCCTGCCCTACTCGCGCAGCTGGAACCGTCTCTATCTGATGGGGGGCATGGAGCTGGACGACCGCTTCACGATCACCGGCCGCATCTGGCGACGCCTGCACGAGAGCGACGCCGACGACGACAACTCCGACATCTCGGACTACGTCGGCCGCGCCGAGGTCACGGGCCGCTGGAACCTCAACCGCGAGAACACCCTCGCCATGACGCTGCGCCACAACTTGCGCGAGAGCGGCCGCGGCTCGGTGCGCCTCGAGTGGCTCAAGGCGATCGGCGATTCGGCGAGGACCAACCTGCGCTTCCACACGCAGCTGTTCCACGGCTACGGCGACACCCTGGTCGACTACAACCGCAAGCGCACGGTACTGAGCATCGGGCTGAGCCTGGTCGACTTCTAGTGTGCTTCGCGCGGCGGGCTCGGCCGGCCGCGCGTCGGCGTTCGCGGGCAGCCGTTACTGCGCCTCGATGTTTGCCACCTTCATCAACTTCTCCGTCAGCGCAATCTCCGCCCGCAAGCTCTGCGCGAACTCCTCCGGCGTGCTCGGCACGACAGCTGCGCCGTTGGCCTCGAGCTTCTCCCGCACCTCGGGCGTCGCAAGCGCCTGCGTCAGCGCATCGCGCACCTTCTGCACCACCGGCGCCGGCGTGTCCTTCGGCAAGGCCAGCCCGCCGAAGGACACGAGCGAGATGCCAGGCACCCCGGCCTCGGCCAGCGTAGGCACCTTGTCCAGCCGCGAGTTGCGCGTTGGCGAGAGCACGGCCAGCGGCCGGAGCTTGCCGCCCTGGATGTGCGGCAACGCAGGCGAGACGAGCGCGATGGCGAAATCGACCTGCTTGCCGGCCACCGCATTGGTGGACTCAGAGGCGCCCTTGTACGGCACGTGCAAGGCCTTCGTGCCGGTGGCCGACAGGAGCAGCTCGGCGCCCATGTGGGAGGGCGTGCCGACGCCGCCGGAGGCATAAGCCATCTTCCCGGGGCTCTGGCGCAGGTGCTCGTCGAGCTCCTTCACGCTGGTGATGCCGGAGTCGGGCTGGACGACGAGGACCGAGTCCGACTGCGTGATGCGGCCGACGTGGATGAAGTCCTTCATCACGTCAAAGCCGGGTTTGCGGTACATGCGCATGTTGGTGGCCATGGGCGAGCCGCTGTAGACCCAGGTGTAGCCGTCGGCGGCCGCCTTGGCGGCGAGCTGGGCACCGATGTTGCCGGCGACGCCGCCGCGGTTCTCGATGACGACGGGCTGGCCGAGGATCTTCGACAGCGCCTCGCCGGTGATGCGCACGGTGGTGTCGGGCCCGGTACCGGCGAGGTACGGCACGATCCACTTGATGGGACGGCTGGGGTAGTCCTGCGCCTCGGCGGCGGCGGTGCCGGCGAGGGATGCTGCTGCTGCGGCGGCGGCGAAGACGAAAGCGCGGCAGGTCTTGTTCATGGGTGTGTCTCCTGGGGATGTTCTAGGCGAAAGAAGTCAGCCGATGGCATTGCCCAGCAGCTCCCGGGCAATGGTGTTGCGCTGGATCTCGCTGGTGCCGGTGAGTACGCGGTACATGCGCAGCAGCCGGAACAGGAACTCGACGCGGCTGCCCTGGACGATGCCCTCGCCGCCGTGCACCTGCACTGCGCGGTCGGCGATGCGGAACGCGGTCTCGGAGCAGAAGAGCTTGGCCATGGACGCATCGGCGCGCGCCTCGCCGCCGGCGTCGAGGCTGCGGGCCACGCCGAGCATGAGCGCGCGGGCGGCAGCGAGTTCGGTCGCCATGTCTGCCAGCAGGTGCTGTATGGCCTGGAACGCGCCAATGGGCTGGCCGAACTGGCGCCGGCGAGTGGCATGGGCGATGGAATCCTGCAGCGCGAGCCGTGCTAGGCCGAGCATGGCGGGGCAGTGCAGCAGACGGTTGACGGTGATGCGGCCGAGCGCAAGTGCCAAGCCCTTGCCCTGTTCGCCGATGAGGTTGGCGGCAGGGATGCGGCAGTCGGTGAGGACGATGTTGCCGGTGCTGGACTGGCCGGCCATTGTCTTGTAATCGGTCTCGACCTTGAAGCCGGGACGGTCGCGCTCGACGAAGAAGGCGGTGGTCTCGCGCCGCGCGGGGTCGTCGCTGGTGGAGGCGATGACGACGGCCATGTCGCAGAAGGGCGAGCCGGAGATGAAGCGCTTGGTGCCGTTGAGGACGAATTCGTCGCCCACGCGCACGGCGCGGGTCTGCACGGCGCCGGCATCCGACCCGGCCTCGGGTTCGGTGATGGCAAAGCAGATGGCCTTCTCGGCACGGGCCACGGGGAGGATGAAGCGCGCCATCTGGTCGGCCGTGGCGTGCTTGGCCAGGGCGCCGACGCGCGGCGGGCCGGACAGCTCGCCGAGCACGTGCGCAGCCAGTGGCGAGCCGCTGGCGTAGATGGCTTCCTTGATGAGGCAGTGGTCATGCACGCTGAATCCGGCGCCGCCAAGGGCCTCTGGCAGGGTCGCGCCGTAGAACCCGTGATCGCGCGAGCGGCGCCACACCTCGTCGAGTACTGGGCGGGGCGCGCCGGATTCGTAGTCGATGCGGTGCTCGGCGACGAGGGGCTGCAGCTCGTCGTGGATGAAGGCCTGCACGCGCTCGATGAAATCGCGCGCGGCTTCGGAGCCTTCGAAGCGCGTGGCCTGGGCATTGCGCAGTGCGCGCGCGGGGGTGGTGGTGGTCGCGTCCATGGCGTGGTCCTCCGTTCAGTTGACGCGCCGTTCGCGGCCGCGCCAGTAGGGCTCGCGCACGTCCTTGCGTGAGAGCTTGCCGTTGGCGTTCTTGGGCAGGTGGTCGGTGAACTCGACGGAGCGCGGGCGCTTGAAGTCGGCGAGGCGCCCTCGGCAGAAGTCGATGAGCTCGCCGGCCTCGGCCCGGGCGCCGTCCCGCAGCACGACGACGGCCTTGACCGATTCGCCCCAATGGTCGTCGGGCACGCCGATGACGCAGACCTCGTACACGGCAGCATGCTGGGCCAGCACCGCCTCGACCTCCGTGGGGTAGACGTTGAAGCCGCCGGAAACCAGCATCTCCTTCTTGCGGTCGACGATGTGGATGTAGCCCTCGCGGTCCACGCGGGCCAGGTCGCCCGTGTGCAGCCAGCCGTCGTCGCCGAGCGCTTCGCGGGTGGGCTCGGGGGCGCGCCAGAAGCCAGCGAAGACGTCGGGGCCGCGCACGCAGATCTCGCCGATCGCGTCGCCCTCGACGGGGCGGCCCTGGTCGTCGAGCACCTGGATGTCGGATTCGCAGGAGGGCCGCCCGCACGCCGAAAGCAGCTCGGGGCGGTCGCCCTCGATGGCGCGCGCATGGTCCTCGATGCCGAGCGCGATGACGCCACCGGTGGTTTCGCCGGCGCCGTAGCCTTGCGACAGCACCGGGCCGAAGGCGCCCCAGGCCTCGCGGATGCGCGCCGGGGACATGGGCGCTGCGCCGTAGGAGACCAGGCGCAGGCTGCTCAGGTCGCGGGTGCGGAGGCTGGGCTCGGCGAGCAATGCGTTGATCATCGCGGGGACGAAGAAGCACATGGTGACGCGGTGTTTCTCGACGGCCTCGAGGATCTCGGCCGGCTGGAAGCGTTCCATCAGCAGCACGGTGGCGCCCTGGTAGAGCATGGGCTGGATGAACATGCCGCTGGCGTGGGTGATGGGGCCGCATAGCATGAGCACGTCCCCCTTGCCCGCATGCATGCGGCCCATGACGATCTTGCGCAGCGATGCCATGCGGTTGCCCACGGTCTGCATCGCCGCCTTGAGCTTGCCGGTAGACCCGGAGGTGTAGTGCAGTACGGCGAGCTCCTCGGGGCGCATGTCGACGTGGATGTGCGCGTCGGAGGCCTGGGCCAGCAGGGCTTCGTAGTCGAGCCAGCCGCCGGTGGCGGGTGCGGGGCTGAAGGCGATGCGGTACGTCAGGCCTGCGACCGGCGCGGCGGCCTCGTCGACCATGCCGCGGTGCTCGGGGCCGGCGAGGCAAGCCACCGGCTCGGCGTTGGCGAGCGCATCGGCGAGCTCGGTGGGGGCGAGGCGCGCGTTGAGCGCGACCTTGACGAGCCCGGCCTTGTAAAGCGCGCATTCGAGCTCGACGATCTCCGGCCGGTTGGGCGAGACCACGGCGACGCGGTCGCCGCGCTGCAGGCCGAGGGCGAGCAGGGCGTGCGCGAGCCGGTTGGAGCGGCGTTCCAGCTCGGCGTAGCTGACCACGCCGTCGCGGAAGAGGATGGCGGGCCGGTCGGCCCAGAAGCGCGCACTGCGCGCGGTGTACATGCCGAGGTTCATGAGGTGACTCCGTATGGCTTCCAGTCTAGGAAAGCGGCAGGCTGCGTTGGATAAGCGAGCGGCCGGCTTTGATAAGCTGGCGTGATCACCAGACAAGGCCCCCTTGCGGGCCTGGAGGCCAGCGACATGGGCCTGCGGCTCGACGACATCGACTACTTCCTCGCCGTTGCAGAGCACGGCAAGGTGCGGGCTGCGGCGGCGGCTCTGAACGTCTCGCAACCCGCCATCACGCAGGGGCTCCAGCGGCTGGAGAAGGAGCTGGGCTTTCCGCTCTTCGAGCGCAGCAGCCGTGGCATGCAGCTGACGGCCGTGGCGGTGCAGTTCCGCGAGCGTACGCAGGCGCTGCGCGCGAGCCTGGGGGATGCGATCAAGGAGGCCGCGGACATGCACCTCGGCGAGTTGGGCTTGCTGCGCGTGGGCGTGTCGCCGCTTTACGCGCAGCGGCTGTTCGTCCCGGCGACGGTGGCGCTGCACCGCCAACGGCCAGCGGCGCGGCTGCGGCTGATGCTCAACTTGAACGATGCGCTGATGGCGGCGTTGCGGCTGGGGGACATCGACCTGTCGATCAACGCGCTGCCCGGCGTGATTCCGGCGGACCTGCACGCGCTGCCGCTGATCGACGACGCCCTGTGCCTGGTGGTGCGCGAGGACCATCCGCTGTTGTCGAAGCGGCGGCTGCGGCTGCAAGACCTGGTCGATGCGCAATGGATCCTGCCGGGGCCGGCCGTCGCGGCGCGGCGCAACGTGGAGGGCCGGCTGGCCGAGACCGGGCTACCGCCGCCGCGGGTGACGGTAGAGGTGAGCAACACGGCGGGCGGGCAGCTGAACCGTCTGGTCGCGCAGAGCGACCTGGTGTCGATCATGAGCGAGTCGCAACTGGGCATGGCCGTTGGCGAAGGATTGGCGCCGCTGCCGATGGCGGACGCGCGCTTCACCCGCACCATCGGTGCGCTGACACGCAAGGACGCGGCGCTGCCGCCACTGGCGACGCGCTTCCTGGAGCTGCTGGAGGAGACGGCGCGCGGGGAGACCGCACCTTCGCGTCTCCCCGCGCGCAGGGCTGGGCCCGGCTGAGCGCTCAGGCGACGATGTGCCGACGCTGCACTCGCACGAGTTCTTGATGCACGACGCCGCTGTCTCTGCCGGTGCAAAGTGCGAAATCGCCTACTCGCCCCGCCCGGCCACGCCGACAAGCGCAGCACGTGATCGCCCTACGCTCGATGGACGGCAGCGCGCCGGGCCTGCAGGGCCGGACCGGACCCGCTTCTTGCTCCACCACGGCTGCCGCAGAAAGGCTTCCAGATGACTCAAGTCCATGAACTGATGACCCGCGGCGTTCGCACCATGGCGCCCGGGGACAGCGTGACACGCGCGGCCCAGGCGATGGAAGAGCTCGACGTCGGCGTGCTCCCGGTCTGCGACGGCAACAAGCTGCTCGGCGTGATCACCGACCGGGACATCGCGGTCCGGGGCGTGGCGCGGGGAATCGCCCTCGAGAAATCGCCGGTGAAGGACATCATGTCGGACGACGTCTGCTGGTGCTACGCAGACGACGATGTCGACGATGCACTCGAGAAGATGAGCGCAGCCCAGGTGCGCAGGCTGCCGGTGGTCGACCGCGACAAGCGGCTGGTCGGCATCCTCTCGATCGGCGACGTGGCCGCGAAGGGGAACGCGAAGTCCACCGGCGAACCGCTGGGCAACATCTCAGAGCCCGCGCGGCCTGACCGATCGGGAGCCTCGAGTGCAAGCGGGGCCGCGCGAGGCGGTGCGTAGGCACCGCGGGAGCTCGGGCCGCGTTCGCTCAATCGACCGATGCACCCGAAAGCTTCACCACGCGTGACCAGCGTTCGATGTCCCGCCCGAGCTGCGCTGCCAAGGCCTCGGGCGTGCCGGCCACCAGATCTCCGCCGGCGTCCCGGATCTTCTTCTCGACGGCAGGGCTCTTGAGGACCTTCGTGATGGCGCCGTGGAGGTAGGCCACACGCTCGGGCGGCGTCCCGGCGGGGACGAAGAACCCGTACCAGTCCTCGTAGGTCATGTTCTTCATGCCCAGCTCGTCGAGCGTGGGGACGTTCTCGAAGACACCGACGCGGCGAGGGCTGGTGACCGCGAGCGCACGCACCATGCCCTGCTGGATGTGCCCCGCGACGGAGGAAGTCGAGGTGATCATGATCGCGACCTGGCCCCCCATCAAGTCGGCCAGCGCCGGAGCCGCACCGCGGTACGGCACGTGCGTCAGGGCAATGCCTGCATCCTTTTCGAGCACCACGCCGAGCAGATGCGACAGGGTGCCGTTGCCGGGCGTCGCGTAGGTCACTCGCTCCGCCTGGGCTTGCCTGCGCAGGTCGTCGATCGTCTTGAGCGGCGAGTTCGCAGCCACCACGATGGCCAGCGGTGCCGCGTTGATCTGCGTGATCGGAACAAAGTTCTTGAGCGGGTCGAAACCCGGCGCCCGATACAGGCTCGGGTTCACCGCCATGGTCGAGACCTGGGACACGAGCACGGTGTAGCCGTCCGCCTTGCTGTCGGCCACGTACTTCGCGCCGATGTTGCCGCCGGCCCCTCCCTTGTTCTCCGCGACGGCAGGCTGCCCCGTGACGGCCGCGAGCTCATTGGTGACGAGTCGCATGTGGTAATCGTTGCCGCCGCCCGGAGGGAAGGGCGACACCACGCGGATCGGCTGGCTGGGAAAGTCGCCACTCTTCGGCAACACCTGCGCGTGCGCCTGCGCCATCCATGCGCAGGCCAGGCCCGCGATCAGGCAGGCAGCACGGCGGACGGGCGTTCGGAAAGCAGGTGCGTGGGGCATCGGGGACTCCTCGAAGGTTCAGCGAAGGAGGTCCATGATGTCAGCCGGCCCCTGATCGATCGAGTCACTTTCAAAGCAAATTCGATAAGCATCCCTGATGGATCAGGGAACTTTCGAAGACGGCACACCCGGCATCACGGGTTGCCGGTCCAGTGCAGCCGGGTCTTGATCTGGTCGAAGACCTGGCGTGTCAGCGGATTGATCACGCGATTGCGCACATAAAGCCGGTACACCAGGTCCGGCAACGGCGGCAGTCCTTCCATCGGACCGAGGATGCGCAGTCCGCCGTCGAGCTGTTCCACCCCCCGCGCCGTGACGCCGATGCCGGCGCGCAGCGCGGCGCGAATGCCGATCAGGCTGCTGGACGTGTAGCGGGTCAGCCAGGCGACGCCCGCAGCATCGAGCGCCTCCTGCGCGAGGCGCCGGAAGATGCTGGGGCCGTCGGCCATGATCAATGGGATGGGCCGCGCGGGATCATGAACATAGCCGTCCCCGCACAGCCACACGGTGGGCGAGGTGCGAAGCACGACGCCCTCCAGGTCGGCATCGAGCCGGTTGGAGATCGCCATGTCGATCTCTCCGCGCTTGAGCGATTCCATCAGGAAGGGACTGCGGCCCACGTGGATGTCCAGCTGCAGCTTCGGAGAACTGCGCACCACCTCCGCCAGAAGGGGCGGCAGCATGGTGTCGGCCACGTCGTGCGGCGCACCGATGCGCAGCGTTCCCTCCAGCCTGCCTTGCTGCAGATGGCGCAGGGCTTCGTCGTTCATGGCCAGCATCTGGCGCGCGTAGACCAGCAGCCGCTCGCCGTGTTCCGTCAGGCGCTTCTGGCGCCCGCGCTTCTCGAACAGGGCGTGGCCGATCTGCTCCTCCAGGCGCTGCATCTGCTGCGTCACCGCCGACTGCGTCCGCCCCAGCTGTACCGCCGCGGCCCCGAAGCTTTCCTGGCCCACGATCGCCACCAGGGACCGCAGGAGCTCGAGGTCGAGGGTGTTCATTCATTAATGATACTGATGCTTTTTCTGCGAGCACTGCGTTGATCGCCACCCAGGCGAGGGCTAGAGTGGCTCTGGACGCACCGTGTTCCCGTTGCACGGACGCGCCGAAAAAATCAGGAGAGTCCCCCTTGAACACCGTGATCGAACAACGCAAGCAGGCCGTCGCATCGGCCATCGCCGACATGAAGAAGGCCATCGGCGATGCGGAGCCCACACGCCCTGCCCTGGCCGCCGTGCTGGCGTCCCTGCAGTCCATCGCGGGCCGGCCCGAGCTCTGGCAGGCGGACGATTTTCCGCCTCCCGAGCCGGGCGAGCACCAGGCCCGCTATCTGATCGCGGAGGATGAAGACCAGAGTTACGCGCTCTACCTGAACGTGATGCGTCCGGGCAAGCGGATCGTGCCGCACAACCACACGACCTGGGCCTGCATCGCGGCGGTCGAAGGCACCGAAATCAACCGCGTCTACGAACGCACGGACGATGCCTCGGTGCCCGGCCGGGGCACGCTGCGCGAAACCGGCCGCGTCCTGGTGGAGCCGGGCCACGGCATCGCCCTGATGCCCGAGGACATCCACTCGGTGCAGATCGAGGGCGAGCAGGTCATCCGCCACCTCCACATGTACGGGCGTGCGCTGGAGACGCTGACGCAGCGCACCAGCTACGACCTGGAGAAGGGCACCTGCCAGACCATGGGCATCGGGGTGCAAACCCGCCGCTGACGCTCCGCGTCGCCGCGCTCATCTGCCGGCGGCCGCCTCCTCCTCCTTTTCGCGCTTCCCATGACGATCGAACGCATCGCCCCTTCCCTCCTCAAGTCCTGGCTCCACGACGGCGACGAAATCGCCCTGCTCGACGTACGCGAACACGGCCAGTACGGCGAGGCCCACCTGTTTCATGCCACGCCCCTGCCGTACAGCCGGCTGGAGCTGGAAGTCCGGCGCCTTGTGCCGCGGCTGGATGCCCGGACCGTGGTGTATGACGATGGCGGCGAAGACGGCACCGGCGTGGCCCTGCGCGCGGCGGCACGGCTCGTGGCCCTCGGCTATCGCCGCGTGTGCGTGCTGGACGGCGGCACACGGGGCTGGCAGGCCGCCGGCTACGTGCTGTTCGCGGGCGTGAATCTGCCTTCCAAGACCTTCGGCGAGCTGGCCGAAAGGGCCTACCGCACACCCCGGGTAAGTGCGCCGCAGCTGGCGGCCATGATCGCGGGGCCCGCGCCGGTGGTGGTGCTGGACGGCCGCCCCGTCTCCGAGTTCAGGAAGATGAACATTCCGACCGCCACCTGCTGCCCCAACGGGGAGCTGGCGTACCGCGTGCGGTCCATCGTGCCCGACGACACCACGCCCATCGTGATCAACTGCGCCGGCCGCACCCGCTCGATCATCGGCGCGCAGACGCTCATCAACCTGGGCATTCCCAATCCCGTCTACGCGCTGGAGAACGGCACCCAGGGCTGGTTCCTGGCGGACCAGCGCCTGGAACACGGCGGCACGCGCCGCTACCCCGACGGCTCCGGGAGCCCGGTCCTGCGAGAGGCCGCGCAGAAACTGGCCGCGCGCTTCGACGTTCCGACCGTGAGCGCGGCCACCGTGCGGGCATGGTCCGGCGACGGCAGCCGCACGCTCTTCCTGTGCGACGTGCGCACGCCCGAGGAATTCGCGCACGGCAGCCTGCCCGGGGCGCAGCACACGCCGGGCGGACAGCTGATGCAGGCCTTCGACCAGTACGTGGGTGTGCGCAGTGCCAGGCTCGTGCTGTTCGACGACGACGGCGTGCGCGCGCCGACGGTGGCGAGCTGGCTGCGTCAGATGGGGCACGACGCCAGCGTGCTCGAAGGCGGGCTGGCCAGCGGCCTGGGGCTGGAAGCACCCGGCGCTCCGGTGCCGCCGCCCCTGGGCCGGATCTCCGTCCAGGAACTCGCCGCCCGCCTGGCCCGCGGCGACGTCGCCCTCGTGGACCTTCGTCCCGGCATGGCCTACCGCGCCGGCCACATCGACGGCGCACGGTGGTCCATTCGCCCCCGCGTGGCGGCCGACCTGGCGGGCGAAACCCGGCAGATCGTGCTGGTCGCCGACGAACCCGCGCTGGCAGCCTGGGCCATGACCGAATGGCAAGCCGCGCACCCGCCCCTGCTGCTGGAGGGTGGCATGGCCGCCTGGCAAGCCGCAGGAGCGGACGTGGTGGCCACGCCCGATCGGCCTGCCGATGCGGACTGCATCGACCACCTCTTCTTCGTCCATGACCGCCATGACGGCAACAAGGAGGCCGCGCGGCGCTACCTGTCCTGGGAGACCGGCCTCGTCGGCCAGCTCGACGCGCAGGAGCTGGCGTCGTTCCGCCTGCCGGCGCGAGCTGGCGCGCCGCACGCGGACGTCTGACCGGAGGAACGGCACCATGTCCAAGTCCGGCGCTCCCGCCACGCCCTCGCCCTTGGGCTTTCAGACACGGCTGCTGCACAGCGGCAAGGCGCCCGCCTTCGTCGGCGGCACCGCGGTCAACCCGCCGATCGTACGGGCCAGCACGGTGCTGTTCGCCGACGCGGCGCAGCAGCGCGAGATGCGTGCACGCCGCTCCCATGAGCGCGTCTTCAGCTATGGCGCGCGCGGCACGCCGACCGCCTTTGCCCTGGAAGATGCGGTGAGCGAACTGGAGGGGGCTTATCGCACCCGGCTGTTTCCCACCGGCCTGGCGGCGATCGGCATGGCACTGCTCGCCTACCTCAAGCCCGGCGACCACGTGCTGATCTCGGATGGGGTCTACCAGCCGGTGCGCCACCTGGCCCGCAGCTTCCTGGAGCCCTACGGCATCGCCTACAGCTTCTTCGCGGCCGACGGCCGCGACGCCGCCGCCGGCCTTCGGCCCGACACGCGCATGGTGTACGTTGAATGCCCTGCCTCGCTGGTCTATGAGATGTGCGACCTGCCCGCGCTCGCCCGCATGGCGCATGACCACGGCGCGCTGCTCGCCGCCGACAACACGTGGGGATCGGGCTTCCAGTATCAGCCCCTCGCCCTGGGCGCGGACATCTCGATCATGGCCGCGACCAAATATCTTTCCGGACACTCCGACGTGATGATGGGCACGGTGTCGACCACGCGGGATGCCTGGCAGCCCCTGGCCGAGCGCAGCGATGCCTTCGGCATGACCGTGAGCCCGGACGATGCGTGGCTGGTGCTGCGCGGCATGCGCTCGCTGTCGGCGAGGCTCCAGATGCACGAGCGCCATGCCCTTCAGGTGGCGCACTGGCTCCAGCGCCAGCCGCAGGTCTGCCGCGTGTTCTGTCCTGCATTGCCGGAGGACCCCGGCCACGCGCTGTGGCAGCGCGATTGCCGCGGCACGAACGGACTGGTCTCCTTCGAATGGCAGCCGGGAACCCGCACCGAACAGGTCGACAGGTTCATCGACGCCCTGTCGCTTTTCGGGCTGGGCGCTTCCTGGGGCGGCTACGAGAGCCTGGTCACGCCTGCCGCCATGACCGAGACCCGAACGGCCGTCGACTGGAGCCGGCGGGGTCCGGTCGTGCGCCTGCACATCGGGCTGGAAGACCCTGCGGATCTGCTGGCCGATCTCGAGCGCGGATTCGAAGCGTCGGCGCCTTCCTGATTTGCATCAGCGACAGATGCCGCGCACGACATCGGCCAGATGCGCGAGGCAACTCTCGACGTGCCGCGGCCGTCCCCTCAACGGGCGCTCATGCGCTCCGGCGACGTGGCGCGTTGAAGCGACGCAGCGCGAAGCCCGCCAGGACCGCGCCGGCAGCGAGCGCCATCAGCATGAAGTTCGTCGTCGAATCGGATTCGGGCGGTGCCGGAGGGTGCGCGACGGCCGCGGGCGCGGGCCGAGGCGCGGGCGGCGGGGCGGGCAGCTCGGCCGGCTGCGAGAAGGGATTCAGGATCGCGCCGCCCAGGCTTCTGTCGGACGCGGCCTCGACAGTCGTACTCGTGCCTGTACTCGTGCTCGTGCTCTTGTCTTGCCAGGCCGGCCACGTCCCATCGTTCGGAAAGACGACAGCGCCGTCGCTGGAAGCCTCGAGCGTGTTGACGCCGGTTTGCGCATGGGCGGATGGAAGAACCGCGGCGAGCAACAGCAGCACTGCGGTTGCGAGAATTTTTTGAATGGGGAGTTGCATGTGAGAGGTGCCGGTGCCTGCGGTTCATTCTGTGCCGCCCTCGTGACACACCCGTGAACCCAAAGGCGCCATGCTGCCGGCCTGTCGACGTTCAGATGACCATGGCCTCGAGCCAAGGCACTTCGGTACTCGCGAATGGCGCGCGCCTCGACGTGGCCATAGCCTCGTACTTTCTCGGCCAACGAGGCGATGGCCACGGCACTGCCGATTCGCTCCCGCTTCAGCTCGCCGAGCAGTCGACCCACCAACGCCTCGTACTCCACGACGAGGCGGCGCTGTTCGCGCGGCAGGGCAGCCGTCCTTCGATTTGTACGCGACTGTGTCACGGAGGTGCGCAAACACACCGGAATGCAGACTGGCCATCGCTTCGACACACCGTCGATACAAGCCCCATCTCTAATTCATCCATCGCAACAGGCTGAACAGAAGGAGCCCCATGAAAGCAACTCGAATCATCGCGGCAGCGCTGCTGATCGCCGGGAACGGCCTCACCATGCAGTTGGCGCAGGCGCAGCAGCCGGCGATTGGGCGCGCCGAGATCGTGCGGCACGACCTCGGAACACCAGGACGCGAGGCCGTTCAAGTGCGCGTCGACTTTGCTCCGGGGGCTGCGTTCGGCATGCACACGCACCCCGGCGAGGAGATCGCCTATGTGCTGGAAGGCACGCTGGAGTACCAGTTCGAGGGCAAGCCGCCGATCACGCTCAAGGCCGGCGAATCCTTGTTCATTCCCGCGGGGGCCGCCCACTCGGCCAGGAACGTCGGCGGCGGCAAGGCGTCGGAGCTCGCCACCTATCTGGTCGACAAGGGCAAGCCGCTCGTGGCGATCCACTAAGCGCCGGGCACAAGACCGGAGGCACCATGCGATCCCCTCTCAAGCATCTCGCCGTCGCCGCCATCGGCGCTCTCTTCTGTGCCGCAGGCTGGGCGCAGCCCGCCAGCGACATCGGCCGTCCTGCCGCCGTCATTCCACTCGTGGCGGAGCCGCCGCCAAAGCTCGTCGTGTACCCGCCCTTGGCCGACCCGCTCGCGCGCGGCGTCGTCATCGTCCAGTACCGGACCGAGAACGCGCGGATTATCCCGATCTTCGGCAAGAACGCCGCAGAGGTGTCGCCGCGGGTGGGCCACCTCCACGTGACCGTCGACGACCGGCCCGGCACCTGGGCCCACACCAGCGGCGATCCCATCATCGTGGTTGGATTGAAGCCCGGCCTGCACAAGATGCTGATCGAACTTGCCGACCCGAATCACAAGATCCTCGCCAGCGAGACCCTCGCGGTGACCGTGCCGGAGCAGCCGGGATCCATGCCGCACCAGCACTGAAGGCTTGCGCCAGTTCCGGCACTGGCTCCTCAACCCCGTCAATCTCATACCTCAGGACGCTCACATGTCAGATGCATTCCTCCTGCCCAGGCGCTCGTTCCTCGGTGCCGCGGCGCTCGGCGTTGCTGCCTCCCAACTCACAGCCCGGTCGGCTCTGGCGCAGGCTGTGCCTTCTCCGGACACGCGCCGAGCATCGCCGCTGCAACGGCTCGAGCCGCTCAAGCGCATCGAGGCAGGTGTGCTCGACGTGGAGTACTTCGAAGCCGGCCCCGCCGACGGAGCCCCTGTGATTCTTCTGCACGGCTGGCCCTACGACATTCACACCTATGTCGACGTGGCGCCGTTGCTGGCCGCGGCCGGACGCAGGGTGATCGTCCCGCACCTGCGCGGGTACGGCGGGACCCGCTTCCTTTCCGAAACATCCGTGCGCAACGGCCAGCAGGCCGCCATCGCTGCCGACATGGTGGCCCTGATGGACGCCCTGAAGATCGAGAAGGCCACCGTTGCAGGCTGCGACTGGGGCGCGCGAACCGCCTGCATCATGGCGGCGCTGTGGCCCGCGCGCGTGACCGCGCTGGTGTCCGTCAGCGGCTACCTGATCGGCAGCCAGCAAGCCGGCAAGCTTCCCCTTTCGCCGCAGGCGGAGTTGCAATGGTGGTACCAGTACTACCTCGCCACGGAACGGGGCCGGCTGGGCTACGAGAAGAACCGGCATGAGTTCGCCAGGCTGATCTGGCAGACCGCATCGCCGAAATGGGCCTTCGATGCCGCGAACTTCGAGCGCAGCGCAAGTGCGTTCGAGAACCCCGACCACGTGAGCATCGTGGTCCACAACTACCGCTGGCGGCTGGGCCTTGCCGAAGGCGAGGCGAAGTATGGCGAGCTGGAGGCGCGGCTTGCGCAAGGCCCGCTCATCACCGTGCCGACCATCACCCTCGAGGGCGACGCCAACGGCGCACCGCATCCGGAACCGAGTGCCTACGCGAAGAAGTTCTCGGGGCGCTACGAGCACCGGCTCATCAGCGGCGGCGTGGGGCACAACCTGCCGCAGGAGGCGCCCGAAGCCTTTGCAGCCGCGGTCATGGATGTCACACGCCTCTGACGATCGGGCCAGTCCCGCGCAGCCGCTTCGACTCGACCGATGGGCGACTCGGCCGGACTGCCGCGGGTCAGTGCGGCCAGCGCTCGGGCACCGATGCCATCGAAGCCCTCGGTAGCAGCCATTCGATGCCCACCCGGTTGAAAGCCGGGGCGTTCTCGATGTTGCTCAGGTGGCCGGCATCGGGCAGGACACTGACCGGCGCACCCCCGAGTTTCGCGGCCATCTCGCGATGCATGGCGGGCGGTGTCAGGCTGTCGTCGGCGCCGACGACGAAATGGGCCGGTGCCACGATCTGCGAGATGTCGCCGAGTACCACCTGCTCCACAGTCGCCTGCAGGGCCTTGATGTAGGAGTCCTTGTGCAGCGCCGCGATGCTGTCCACCAGCTGCTGCAGCTGGGCCGGTGTGGCCTTGGGTCCGACCAGCGAACGCGCGACGGCGTCGGCGATGTCGGCTGGTTGCTTGCCCGCAAGCAGGGGCGCCCGCCGGCTGTCGACGAAGGCCTGCCGCTGCGCGGGACTGAAGGCCTCGAAGCCTTCGTGCGTGTCGAGCAGGGTCAGCGTGGCGATGCGCCCGGGATGCAGCAGCGCCGCGCGCATGGCGATGCGCCCGCCCATCGACAGGCCCACCAGGTGCGCGCGCTGCGCGCCGAAATGGTCGAGCACGCGCAGCACGTCGTCGACGAAGTCGTCGAAGGCAAGTGGGCCTTCGTAGTCCTCGCTCTCGCCGTAGCCGCGCGCGTCCCATGCGACGCAGGCGAAATGCGCTGCGAACGCCGGCAGTTGCGCGTGCCAGTTGCTGCGGTTGCCGCCGATGCCATGCATGAAGAGTGCGAGCGGCCCGGCACCCGCCAGGTCGACCGCCAGCGACGGCGTGCCCGGAATCCGATGGGTGGTGAAAGTCATGTTCAGAGTCCCAGGTAGGCCTGCCGGATGCGGGGGTCGCCGGCGATGTCCGCGGCCGGTCCCTCGGCGGCGACGCGGCCGTTTTCGACGACGTAGGCGTGGCTGGCAACTTCGAGCGTGCGGTGCACGTCCTGTTCGGCCAGCAGCAGTGTGAGCCCCTCCCCGGCCAGCCGGCGCACGAGCGAGAAGATCTCGAGCGCCATCACGGGTGCGAGGCCCAGCGTGGGTTCGTCCAGCAGCATCAGCCTCGGCTCTGCCATGAGGCCTCGCCCGATGGCGAGCATCTGCTGCTCGCCGCCGGACAAGGTCACGGCAGGCTGGCCGCTGCGCTCGCGCAGGCGCGGAAAGACATCGAACACGCGTTCCACGTTCTGCCGCCAGCGCGGCCGCGCGCGCTCGTTGATACCGCCGAGCCGCAGGTTCTCGTGCACCGTGAGCGAGGGGAAGACCATCCGTCCCTCGGGCACCAGCACCAGCCCGGACAGCACGCGGCGGTTCGCGGCGACGCGCCCGATGTCTTCGCCGAGGAAGCGCACGCGCCCGCCCTGCACCGGCAGCAGCCCGCAGAGGGTCTTCATCAGCGTCGTCTTGCCCGCGCCGTTGGCGCCGAGCAGCGCGGTGACGCCGCCCTCGCGCACTTGCATCGAGAGGCCATGGACGACCTTCGTCACGCCGTAGCCAGCCACCAGGCCATCGATCTCCAGCATGGCCGCCGCGCTCATAAGGCAACCTCTGCGCTGCGCGCTGCGGTGCTATTCGACTTGGGAACGGCCCGGTGTCTCATGCATGCGCTCCGAAATACACCGACAGCACCTTCTCGTTCTCGCCGATCTCGGCCGGCGTGCCCTCGGCGATCAGCTCCCCGTGGTGCAGCACCACGATACGGCCGCACAGCTCCATCAATGCGCGCATCACGTGCTCGATGACCAGCAGGGTGAGACCGCGCGCGGCTTGCAGGCGGCGCAGGCTTTCGAGCATCTGACCGACCTCGGTCGGCGTGAGGCCGGCCATCACCTCGTCCAGCAGAAGCAGCCGGGCACCGGTGGCCACGCAGCGTGCAATTTCCAGGCGCTTCTGTCCCGAGAGCGTCAGGGCAGAAGCCGGGCGATGCGCAAGGTCGGCCAGGCCGAGCTCCTCGAGCACCTGCATCGACGAGGCATCGGCCTGCTCCCGGCGGCGCAGCTGCGCGCGGCCGAACATGGCACCGGTGCGCAGGTTCTCCAGCACGGTCAGCGAAGGAAAGGGCTTGACGATCTGGAAGGTGCGCGCGACGCCGAGGCGGCAGATCTGGTCCGGCCGCAGTCCGACGATGGGCGTGCCGTCGAAGTCGATGCCGCCTTCGCTCGGCCGGGTGTTGCCGGCGATCAGGCTGAAGAGCGTGGTCTTGCCGGCGCCGTTGGCGCCCATCACCCCGACGATGTGCCCGGCCGGTACGTCGAACGAGACTCCATGGAGCGCGGTGAGCCCGCCGAAGCGCTTGCCGAGCCCGCGGATGGCCAGCAGCGCGCTCACAAGGCAACCTCCGCCCTGCGGGCTGCGGTGCTATTCGCCTTCGGAGCGGCCGTGCGGCTCACTGGAGTACCTTCGCCTTCGGCTGCGGTGCTATGAGCCTTCGGAGCGGCCGTGCGGCTCATGACTTCGCCTCAGATGCGCTCGACGCACGGGCCGCGCGCCGTCGCGCCCAGGCCTCCGGCAGGCCGACCAGGCCGTTGGGCAGCACCAGCACGAAGGTGATGAGGATCGCTCCGAGGATGATCATGTACAGCAGCGGTGCATGCGCCCACAGCAGCTCCTGGATCGCGAACAGGAACACCACGCCGAGCACCGGCCCCTTGGCGTTGTCGCCGCCGCCGAGGATGGCCATGGCGATGACGGTGATCGAGATCATCGGATCGAACACGCCGCCGACCACGAAGTAGGTCGAGCGCAGCGCCATGACCGCGCCCACCATGCCCGGGATGGCGGCCGACAGCACGAAGGCGAGGAGCTTGAAGCGCACCACGGGCACGCCCAGCGTCTCGGCGGCCTCCTCGTTCTCGCGCAGGGAACGCAGCCCGTGCCCGAATCGCGAGCCGCTGACCCAGGTCAGCAGGCCGGTGGCCAGCACGGCCAGCGCGAACATCAGGAAGTAGACGACCACCAGGTCCGGCGTGCCGAAGAGGATGCGGCTGGCCGTCCCGCCGGCCGACTCCGCCGCCATGATGCTGAACTTCACCAGCTCGGCAAGGCCGAAGGTGAGGATCACGAAGTACGGACCGCGCACCCGCAGCACCGGCAGGCCTACCAGCGCCGCGAAGACCGCCGCCAGGAGGCCGGCACCGAGGATGACCAGCACGAAGGGCAGTTGCTGCCAGCTCACCACCATCAGGTAGGCACCGAGCCCGTAGAAGACCACGTGCCCCAGCGAGACGTAGCCGGTCATCTTCGAAAGCACGCACCAGCTCTGCGTGAGTGCCAGCCACATCAGCAGCGACAGCCCCGTGCCGACGAGGTAGTCGTTGGCGACGAAGGGCAGGACCGCGAGCGCGGCGACGCCGATGGCCAGGACCGACAGCCAGGCGCGCTCGCTCGGCGGGAGCTTCATGTCAGCGCCGGGCCGTGCGGCTGAGGAGGCCGTTTGGAAAGAGGAGGAGCGCAGCGACGAAGCATCCATAGAGCAGCACGGAGCGGAGGTTGGCGGAAGTCAGGGCAACGCCATAGGTTTCGATCACGCCGAGCAGCAGTGCCGCCACCAGCCCGGCCATCACGTTGCCGAGGCCGCCCAGGATGATCACGATGAAGCCCGCGATGGTGAACGGGAAGCCCGAGAAGGGCGAGAACTGCTCGAGCATCGACATCAGCACGCCGGCCAACGCAGCACTCGCGAAGCCCAGCGCGAAGCTGCTCCACTGCACCCGGTCCACGTCGACGCCGACGATGAAGGCCGCCTCGCGCCGCTCGATCACCGCGCGCATGGCGAGGCCCGCGGTGCTGCGTGCCAGGAAGAGCGCGATGCCGATGCAGGTGGTGCCCGCCAGCAGCAAGGTGGCGATGCGGTTGCCCGTCATCGCGACGTTGCCGACGCGCCAGACCTCGTCGAGGTACTGGATCGCCCGGTTGTTGGGCGTGAAGAGCATGGCCGCCGCGTTCTGCAGGATGATGGAGAGCCCGAAGAACAGGAGCAGCGAGTTGCCCTCCATGCGCCCCGCGTCGGAAGGCGCCACCGCGAGCAAGTGCCGGAAGAGGCCCCGGTAGAGCCCATAGCCCAGCGCCGCGCCCAGGCAGGCCACCACCGGCGCCGCGACCAGGGGCGAGATGCCCGCGATGCTGAACGCCCAGTAGGCTGCGTAGGCGCCGAGCATCACCAGATCGCCGTGCGCGACGTTGAGCATGCGCATCGTGCCGTAGACCAGGTTGAGGCCCAGCGCGACCAGCGCATACACCGACCCGGTGACGAGCGCGGCGAAGAGCAGCTGCCCCGACGTGAGCACGTCGACGATGGGCATGGGCTACCAGGACTTCTTGGCTTCGTACTTGCCGGTCGCGATGGATTGCGGCCAGATGATCTGCAGCTTGCCCTTCTGGGTCTGCACGAAGGCGGTGGGCGTGATCGCGTTCTGCACGCCGTCGAAGCGCACCTTGCCGTTGATGGTGTCGAAGGTGTCCTTGCTGATGGTCTCGCGGATCTTCGGCTTGTCCAGCCCGTTCCTGGCCACGGCCGTCTCCAGGATCTCGAGCGACATCCAGGCCAGCGCGGAATTCAGGTAGTCCGGCTCTTCGCCGAACTTCTTCACGTAGGCATCGTGGAACGCCTGCGAGCCCTTCCACTCGGGCCGTGGCGACCAGTGCGCGATGGTGATCACGCCCTCCGCCGCCGAGGCGCCGACCGCCTTGGCGAAGAAGGCGTCGCTCGGACCGATCGCGACGAACTGCACCGGGCTGGCGAGGCCCAGCTCCTTCGCCTGCTTGGCGTAGAGCACCGAGTCGCCCGGGTAGGCCAGCGCCAGCACTGCGTCCGGGTTGGCCTGCTTCACCTGCGTGAGGATCGAGGTCATGTCCTTGATGTCGGGCGGGTACTCGGTGGACAGCTTGATCGCGATGCCGGCCTTCTTGAGCTCGGGCTCGAGGTAGTTCTTGATCTCCTTGGTGAAGGGCAGCACGTTGGCGAGCACCACCACCGACTTCACGTTGTTCGCCTTCAGCATCGCGGTGAGCTCGACGCCGATGCGGTCGGGGATGGCCGAGGTCGGGAACCAGATGTAGCCGGGTTTCACCTGCCGCAGTGCCACGGAGGCCGCGGTGTTGCCCACCATCGGGAACTTGAACTTCTCGAGCACCGGCGCAATGGCGATCTGGAAGGGCGTGCCCCAGGGCGCGAGCAGCAGGTCCACCTTGTCGTCGGTGATGAGCTTCTCGTAGATGCGCACCGCCTGCTCGGGCTTGGACTGGTCGTCGTAGGTGACGAACTCCACCTTGCGCTTCTGCCCGCCGACGTCCAGCCCGCCGCGCGCGTTGACCTGCTCCTTCCAGAGCTCGTAGGTGTTGGACTGCGATGGCGTGGCGTTCGCCAGCATGCCGGTGCGCGCCATCGAGAAGCCGATGCGCACGGGTTTGTCGGCCTGCGCGAAGACGGCGGGCGCAGACGCCATGGCAGCCAATGCGGCCATGCAGCTCATGACCAGCCTGCGATTCGAAGTGGGGCTCTGCATCTAGGTTCTCCTGTCGACGGGAAGGGGTGATGCGACGGTCTGGTGCATCCACGCTGCTGCGAGTGCCGGCCATCCCGCGGGATGTTCGCCACAGGCGACACTGGCCTCGAAGTGGTCCGCACCTTCGAGAATCTGGACTTGCACGGCAATGCCCGCGGCCCGCAGCGCGGCTTCCATCTGCTGCGCTTGTGTCACCAGGTGCGGGAAGTCGCGGCTGCCATGGGTGAGCAGGAAAGGCGGGCACACGTCCGGCTCGATGCGCATGAGCGGCGAGGCGGCGGCATCCACCTGCGCCTCGTTGCCGCTGCCGAGGAAGCGCGGTCGTGCGGACAGGCCGCTGCCCTCGCCGAAGCGGTAGACGCCCGACACCGGCAGGCAGCCGCGCAGCACGTCGTCGGGCAGCGAACGCGCCTTGCGCCACGCCGACGAAACCGCCAGCAGCGCCGCATAGTGGCCGCCGGCGGAATGGCCGCCCACGAAGATGCGACGCGGGTCGCCGCCATGCGAGGCGATGTGGCGATGCACCCAGGCGAGCGCATCGGCGGCGTCATCGACGCCTGCCGGGAACACGTGGCCGGGCGCGAGCCTGTAGCCGGCGCTGACCAGCATCACCCCCGCCGCATTCAGCGCGGGTGCCATGAAGTACATCCATTCCTTGTAGCCGCTGGTCCAGCCGCCGCCGTGCAGGAAGACCAGCACATCGCCGCTGGCCACGTCGGGCCGGAACACGGCCAGCGATTGGTAGGGGTCGTCGCCGTACCGGGCTTCTTCGCCGGCAACGCCCTCGCCCAACGCCATGGTGCGGGCCTGGTAGGCCAGCCCGAGCGGCGACAGCGGCTCCTGCGGCGGATACAGGTCGAGCTTCACGTTGCGGCCTCCGCACTCTCTTGCGCGAGCAGGCCGCGCAAGACGCGCTCGGCGGTCAGCGGCAGCTGGTGCAGCTGCACGCCGGTGGCATTCGCGATGCCGTTGGCGATGGCTGCCGCGACGCCGTTGATGCCGATCTCTCCCACGCTCTTGGCGCCGAAGGGTCCGCTCGGCTCGTTCGATTCGACCAGGTAGGCGCGCAGGCTCTCGGGCAGCTCGGCGAAGGTCGGGATCTTGTAGTCCATGAGGCTCGGGTTGGCGAGGCGGGGTCCGTCCCACACCATCTCCTCGGTGAGCGCGTAGCCCATGCCCTGGACAAAGGCGCCTTCGATCTGCCCGGCGGCCAGCGTCGGGTTGATGGCGCGGCCGATGTCGCACGCCGACCACGCCCGCACGACACGCACCTTGCCCGTGGCCTCGTCGACCTCGACCTCCACCACCATCGCGTTGAACGAGTAGATGCCGATCTGCGGGAACGGCAAGCCCTGCGCGACCGCCCGCTTGGGGTCGACGGTCTTCTGGTCGAAGACCCAGCTGTGGGTGCCGATGATCGGGCCGCCGGCCGCCCAGTGCGCGCGCCCGGAGATCTCGGCGAAGCTCACCGCGCGCTGTGCGACGCCCTTGATCGCGACGCGTCCGCCGGGCAGCAGCTCGAGGTCTTCGACGGCGCACTCGAGCATTTGGCTCGCGTGTTCCTTGAGCTTGCCTTCGACCTCGGCCGCCGCGCCCACGACGGAGCGGCCGGCGACGTAGGTGACGCGGCTGGCGGTGGTGCCCCAGTTGTAGGGCGAGCCGTCGGTGTCGGGGCTCGCGATGGCCACGCGCTCGACCGGCAGCTTGAGCGCTTCCGCGCACATCTGCGTGAGCACCGTGTTGGAGCCCTGGCCGATGTCGACGGCGCCGGTGTTCAGCAGCACCGTGCCGTCCTCGAGCACGCGGACGATGGCGCCGGAGGCCAACAGCCCGCTGATGTGCGCCGACAGCGCCACGCCGAGACCGCGGCGGCGGTCCGGCGCCGCGGCCGGCTTCGCGGCGGGCCAGCCGGAGTCCTTCTCGACGCGTTCGAGGCACTGCGCCAATCCATTGGACAGGATCGGCTGCCCGCCGAACCACGGGTCGTCGCCCGACAGCATGTTCCTGCGGCGCAGCGCGATCGGGTCCAGGCCCAGCCGGCGCGCGATCTCGTCGAGCTGCGTCTCGGAGGCGAAGGTCATCTGCGGCACGCCGAAGCCCCGGAAGGCGCCGAAGCGCAGCTTGTTGGTGTAGGCCACGCGGCCGTGGGCATGCACATGCGGGATGCGGTAGGGCCCGCAGTTCATCAACAGCGCATAGCCGAGAACGCCGGGACTGTCGTCGCCGTAGGCGCCGCCGTCGAGCAGCAGCTCGACCTCGCGCGCCACCAGCGTGCCGTCGCGCTTCACGCCGGTCTTCATGCGGATGGTGGCCGGATGGCGCGCCCGCACCGACTCGAAATCCTCCTCGCGGCTGAGGATCAGCTTGACCGGCTTGCGCGCCTTCAGGGCCAGCAGCACGACGGCCGGCTGGACGTGCGCCTCCATCTTGTTGCCGAAGCCCGCGCCGATGCGCGGCGTGAGGGAGCGCAGCCGCGTCATCGGCAGCCCCAGCGATTCGCAGACGCTGGCCTGCACGCGGAACACCGACTGGTTGGCCGACCAGAGGGTCACGCGGCCGACGGCATCGACCTCCGCCAGTGCGCCGCAGGGTTCGAGCGACAGGTGGGCCTGCGCCTGGGTCTGGTAGCGCCCTTCGACAACGAGGTCGCACTGTGCCCAGGCTGCATCGATGTCGCCCGTGCGGAAAGACGTTCGCGAGCACAGGTTGCCGGCGGTGCCCGAATCGAAGACCGACACGTACGAGGCCGCATCGTCGTGCACCAATGCCGCGCCGGCAGCCAGCGCGTGCTCGGGATCGAGCACGGCCGGCAGCTCCTCGTAGTCGACGTGGATCAGGCGCGTCGCCTGCCGGGCGATGGCCTCGGTGTCGGCCGCCACGGCCGCCACGATCTCGCCCACGTAGCGGACCTTGCCCTTCGCGAACGCCGGCTCGTCCTTGATGAAGGCGCCCATCCGGTGCGCCTCGTCCAGGTCGTCGCCGGTCACGATGGCACGCACGCCCGCCAGGGCCAGCGCCTCGCTCAGGTCGTAGCCGCGGATGCGTGCATGCGGCAAGGGGCTCTGGAGGATGGCGCCGTGGAGCATGCCGGGTCTGTACATGTCGGCGATGTACTGCGCGGAGCCGGTGAGCTTCTCGTCGGCCTCCAGCTGGGGCACCGGCTGCCCGACGGCACCGTGGAAGGCCTCGGCTTCAGAAGCCTCGGCCGCTTCGCGTGCGCGCGGCGGCTGGACGACGGCGCCGCTCACGATGCCGCTCCTTCGGGCTGCAGGGAACGGGCGGCGTCCTGCACCGCCTCGATGATCCTGGCGTAGCCGGTGCAGCGGCACAGGTTGCCCGACAGCGCGGTGCGAACCGACTGCTCGTCGGGCACGGGATCGCGCCGCAGCAGCGCCTGCGCGCTCACCAGCATGCCTGGGGTGCAGAAGCCGCACTGGAAGGCGCCGCGACGCGCGAACGCGGCCTGCAGGGCGCGCATGTGCGGGCTGTCCTGCAGGCCTTCGAGCGTTCGCACTTCCGCGTGCTCGCAGGCATGGGCCAGGCTCAGGCAGGCGCGCATCGGAACGCCGTCGATGCTGACGGTGCAGGCGCCGCACACGCCCTGGTTGCAGCCGCGCTTGGCGGCGGTCAACTGCAGGCCGTCGCGCAGCACGGTGAGGAGCGTGTCGTGCAAGGCTGCGGCGACAGTCTCGCTGCGGCCGTTGACGTCGAGCTCGACGAGGGCTTGCGAAGTCGTTGGAATCCCATTGCTCATGCCATGCTCCGCTGGGCGGCCTCCACTGCACGCACCGCGCGCGACAGCAGGCGAGGAATCAGAAGACGTCGGTAGTCCGCGCTGCCGCGCACGTCGTCGAGCGGATCGGCGCGCTGAACCAGCAGTTCGGCCGCACGCGCAATGGCCGCATCGCTGCGCTGCGAGGACAGCAGTGCGTCGGCTTCCGTATCGGCCAGCGGCGTCGGGCCGCAGGCCCCCACGGCGACGCTGACGCGGCCATCCTCGCGCAGGCAGGCGGCGACCGATGCGGTGGCGTAGTCGCCGGCCACCCGCGCATGCTTGACGTAGACGCCGACGCCGCGATCCGGCGCCGGCAGCAGCACGGCCGTGACCAGCTCGCCGGGCTCGAGCGCCGTCAGGTACCAGTCGACGAAGAACTCGGTCGCGGGAATGGTGCGGCGTCCCCCGACGGAGGCGATCTCGACCATGGCCCCGGCCGCGACCAGCGCCGGCGGATAGTCCAGCCCCGGATCGGCAAAGGAAATCGAGCCGCCGATGGTGCCCATGTTGCGCACCGTCGCGTTCGCGATCTGCGAGGCGGCATGCGGCACCACGCCGCCGGCACCCAGCGCGAGCGTGCAGGCGGCCGTGTCGCGGTGGCGCGTGAAGGCACCGATGCGCACGCGGCCGTCCGCCAGCACCGAGATGCCCTTGAGCTCCTCGATGCCGGCCAGGCTGATCAGCGCCGCCGGCTCGATCACCCGCGCATTGAGCATCGCGACCAGCGTCGCACCGCCGGCGAGCGGCTTCGCCTCCGCGTCCTGCGCCAGCAAGGCCGTTGCCTCGTCGACGGTCTTCGGGCGGTAGAGTCCCTGGAGGGTCGCCATGTTCACTGCCCTTGGTGGGCCGGCACGCTCGCCGCGGCCGCGCCGATCTGCTCGAGCCTGCGCTGCAGGTTGACCGCGAACTCGTCGCCCATGCTCTGCGCCTTCTTCTTCATCATGCCCAGCGCGAAGCGGCCGAGGCGGCCGGTGACGGACACCTCGGAGCGATAGCGCACCTGCGTTCCCTCGGGCATGGCTTCGAGGCTCACCTGGCTGTCGGCCTGGAGGTTGCTGGCGTTGCCGCCTTCGTCGCCGCGCGTCACGGCCCACACGTTGCGCTCGTCGCGTTTCGTGATGGCGACCTGGAGGTTGAAGCGCGCCTTGATGCCGGCCATTGCGATGACCACGACCGCCCGATAGCTGTCGGCGTCGATGGCCTCCAGCTTCTCGCAGCCCGGCAGGCAGGAGGCCATCAGGCCGGCGTCGAACAGATGGACCATCAACGTCTCGGGCGGCGCCGCGATGGGGAATTGGCCTTCGATCAGCATGGGGTGCAGTTCCTTGTCGTGGGGCGGGAGCGAGGCTCAGCGGGGGACGCGCTCGACGATCATCCCGGGATCGACCACGCGGCCGTCCTTCACCACGACATTGCCGTCGAGAGCGATCGTGCAGGCGCGCATCGGCACGTCGTAGTGGCCGCGCGTCGTGCGCTTGCCGCCGCCCTGCGTGTTCGGGCCGGTGGAGAACAGGAAATTGCCGGGAAAGCTGCGCGCTGCCGCCCGGCTGCGCTCCGGCGCGTCGCCGTACAGGGCCAGCGAATCCCAGCGGCACTGCGGGTTGAGGCCCCAACCGAGATGCGAGAGCGCGTACGGGTCCCGGTCGCCTTCGCCGACCTTTCCCTCGGCCAGCCATTCGCGCATCAACGCAGCGTCCAGCCCGCCCTCGATGCTCACGATGTGGCCGTCGCGGACCTGGAGCTCGATTGCGTCCTGCACGTACCGGCAGTAGGGAAGGATGACGATGTCGCCGGGCGCGATCACCACACTGCCCTGCGCGCTGCCCTCGTTCGGGAAGGTGTGCAGCAGGCCGACGCCCCAATGGTCGAAGCGGCCGGGCTCGTCGGCCATGCCGTACTGGCTCATCACCGGGTACTCGCCGCAGCGGTAGCTCAGGTCGGTGCCGGCCTTGCTCGTCACGCGCACCTCGCGCGTCTTCCTGTAGAGCGCCTCGGCATGGAGGACGGCCTCCTTCAGGCCGGGAGGCGACTGCAGCTGGTACAGGTCGTCGGGCGCATCAATGATCATCTGCACGCGCACGCCCTTGCCTTGCACGTCGCGCAGCCACTTGGAGAACAGCGGCACGTGGAAGATGAGCACCATGTCGACCGCCATCAGCGCCTCCAGCGTGCCCTTGCACTGGCCGATGGTCGGCACGCCGACGCTGGTCCAGCCGGGAATGGCGTTCACGCACATCTCGTAGATGTCGAAGCCCATGTCCTTCGCCGCGGCGAATGCGGCCTGGATGTACTCGCGGCGCGTGCCCAGGTCGCTGACGATCGCAACCGTCTGCCCGGGCGTAACGCGGCACAGCTCGAACTGCTTGCGAAAGAGGGACATGAGCATGGCCGGATTGAGCTCTTGCGTGCGGATCGCTGCTTGCATCGTCGGGTTCCTGAACGTGTCGTCGAGATTTCGTGAAGCCGAAAACAAATTTAGAAGTCCGCGTCCTGCGTGTCAATAGCGAATACCATTCATTTTTGAGAGAATGGCCGCTCCACCTTGAAACAGGATCGGGTTCACATGTCACAACGAAAGAAGGAAGACGTCCGCGACGCCATCCTTGCCGCGGCACTCCGGTTGTTCTCGGCGCAGGGCTATGTCGAGACCTCGCTGCCGGCCATCGCCAGGGAGGCGGGCATCTCGACCGCCAACGTCTACGTCTATTTCGGATCGAAGCTCGAGATCCTGTACACGCTCTACGAGCCCTGGCTCACGGAGCGACTGGCCAAGCTGGAGCGATCACTCAAACGGATCGCCTCGCCCGAGGCGCGGCTCGAGCGCCTGCTCACCGTGCTCTGGCGCGAGCTTCCCCGTGAGACGAACGGGTTCGCGAAGAACATCATGCAGGCGCTGTCCACCAGCAGCAGCAGCGACAGCTACAGCCCTCACCTGCGCGAACTTTTCCAGGGCCGGGTTGCGGAATGGATCGGGGAATGCCTTGCCGTTCCCGCCGCGGAAGCCAGCGTCATCGCGGGCGTCGTGCTGATGGCTTTCGACGGCTTCGCCATGAATGTCCACCTGAACCACGGCATGGCGTGCGACGCAATGACGGCGCGCCTGTTCAGCCGGATGCTGACCCGCGGCAGCTCGCGAGGACCGCGTGGCCTTGCCGCTGGACGCATCGGGTCAGCAGGGGGCGCAGTCGCCGAGGTCTAGGTTGCCGAGCAGATCGAGTCCCCTCTTCCGCAGCTGCTTGCGTAGTTCGGGTCGGCGTCATTCGCCGAGGTCCGGAAGACAACCGGGCGGCAGGTGATCGAGAGAATTCCAATCAGGCACCGTGTAGTGGCGCACCACCGGTTCTCGATCGAAGAGCTTGGGCCTGTCAGCGGCGTCGATGGATGGCTGGTCAGGATCTTCGCCGGCAAACGCGCGAATGCTCGCCATTGAATCCCAGATCGACATGACGACCACCACGGTCGTGCCGTCCCCCCGGTCGCGAAACAGTGCAGCCGCACGCTGGTTGCCCGGCGCTGCCCGCATCTCTTTCAGCTTTCCCTGCTCGAGATGTGCCCTGCATTCTTCGCGCAGCGGGGTGCGAATCCAGAACGTCCAGGTCCGAAGAATATTGTCCATTGGCAAACTCAAGCTGCCTCCGAAGCCGCGGACGACCTCGGTTGCAAGCTGAAAGGTGGGGGCGAGTAACTGCTGCCGAGGGGCGGATGCCTGCGTCAGCGTGCCGATTCAACAATGATGCGCATGCATTTCCCCTCCTGCGAGGAACTAGGGCACAGGGGAGCAGCGTTCCGTCGCCGATTTGTGCTTCGGCGTGAACAAGTTCCGGCCCAGAACGCGCGGGGAGCAACCGGCCCGCGCTAGCGGTCGAGCATCTCCCGCATCTTTGCCGCGAGTTCCTCGAGGGTGAAGGGCTTTCCGATCATCTCGACGCCCGCGTCGAGCACGCCGTTGTGCACCACGGCGTTGCGCGTATATCCGGTGGTGAACAGGACCTTCAGGCCGGGCCAGCGGCGCCGCGCTTCTTCGGCGAGCTTGGCGCCGTTCACTTCGGGCATGACGATGTCGGTGAACATCAGCGCGATCTCCGGGTGCGCCTCGAGCTGCCGCAGCGCCGCCGCGGCGCCGTCGGCCTCCAGGACGCAATAGCCCAGCTCGGTCAGCGCGTCGACGCTGAACTGGCGCACCGCGGGCTCGTCTTCCACGACGAGCACCACCTCCTGTGATTCGCCACGCGGCAGCTCGGCGGCGTCATCGGCTTGCTGCTCCTCGGCTTGCGAGCCGACGACGCGCGGCAGATAGACCTTCACCGTTGTCCCCTGCCCAAGCTCGGAGTAGATCTTCACGTGGCCGCCGGTCTGCTTGACGAAGCCGTACACCTGGCTGAGGCCCAGCCCGGTGCCCTTGCCCACCTCCTTGGTCGTGAAGAAGGGATCGAAAGCCTTGGCAATGACTTCCTCGCTCATGCCGGACCCGGTGTCCGTGAGTGCGACAAGCACGTACTGGCCCGGAGGCACGCCGAGGTGGTTGGCCGCATAGCGCTCATCGAGATGCGCGTTCTGCGTCTCGATGGTCAGCCGCCCTCCGTCGGGCATGGCATCGCGCGCGTTCACCGCCAGGTTGAGGATCGCGTTCTCCAACTGGTTCGGGTCGGCGCTCGTGCGCCAGAGCCCGCCTGCGAGCACCGTCTCGAGCTGCACATCGGCGCCCAGTGCCCGCCGCAGCAGATCGGACATTCCGGCGACCAGCTTGTTGGCATCGATGGACTCGGGGCGAAGCGGCTGCTGCCGCGAGAACGCGAGCAGCCGTTGCGTCAGCAGTGCAGCGCGCCGCGCGGCGTCCATGGCCGCCGTGGCATAGCGCTGCGCACGCGGGTCGATGGCGGCAACGCGGCGACGCAGCAATTCGAGCGAGCCGATGACCACCGCCAGCATGTTGTTGAAGTCGTGCGCGATGCCGCCGGTCAGCTGGCCGACTGCTTCCATCTTCTGCGCTTGCCGCAGTCTTTCATGTGCCTGTTCGAGCTCGCAGGTCCGCACCCGCACGCGCTCCTCCAGTTCCGCATTCGCCTGCTGAACGGCATCGAAAAGCCGCGCGTTGTCGATGCCGATGGCCGCCTGCGCCGCCAGGCCAGTCATCACGCGTTCCGAGCGCGCAGTGAAGACGCCGGGCTGCTCGTGCCCGAAGAAGAGGCCGCCGATGACTTCGCCGGATCGCGATACCACCGGCACGGCCAGATAGCTTCTGACCGGCAGGTGCCCCTGCGGCATACCCTTGTGGGGCCGGTTGCGGCCATAACGTTCGTCCGCTAGGATGTCGTCCGACCGGATCACACCGTGCCCGAGGAAGGTCGGCGCGAACACCTCCGTCGCCCGCGGCATCCCGAAATCCTCGAATGCGCTTCGGTCGGCCCCGCAGAGCGCGTAGAGCATGTAGCGCCCGCCCTGCTCGTCCACCACGTTGTAGAAGAAGGCACCGAAGCGCGCACCGGTGAGTTCGACGCCCGCATCGACGACGTGCTGCACGAGCTTCTCGATCCCGAGTTCCGCCGCGATCTGCGTGCCGGTCGCGTTGATGATCTCCAAGGCCTGGCTTTCGATCGCCAGCTGGTCCCTGCTCTCGCGCAACCAGGCTTCGGCGCGGGCGCGCTCCGCCGCATCCCAGGTTCGCTGCGCCGTCTCTTGCGCGAGCTCGACCTCGTGCTTCTTCCAGGTGCGCGGCTCGGGCTCGTGCAGGTAGAAGATTGCCCTGAGCGCGTTGTTGCGCACCAGCGGCACCACGATGAGCGCGCGCGTGGCGATGCTCTCCCAGGTCTCGGCGTAGGCGGCACCCGCCCTGGCGTCGGTGCGGAAATCCTCGATGACCAGGGTGCGGCCGCCCTTCAGCTCGGCGATGACCGCCGGCCCGAAGCCGTCGAGCAGCCGCGCCTCGCCGGCGAGGCTTGGCACGTCGCCCGTCGTCCAGTCGCGCGCAACGACAACCGTTTCCTGTGCGCCATCGATGCTGCCGTAGCCGGCTCGCGCCACGGCCAGATGCCGCCCGAGGAGCTCGGCCGCGGCGCAGGTGACCTCCACCGGGTCGGCCAGGTCACGCATCACGTCGCTGAGCTTGAGAAGAAAGTGCTGGCGGTCTTCTGCATAGACCCGCTGGGTCGTCTCGACGACGATCGCGAGCACGCCGGCGGGTTTGCCGCTTTCATCGAGCACGGGGGAGTAATCGAGGTTCATCCACACCTGCTCGGCCTGGCCGCTGCGGTACAGCGTCAGCTCCTGGTCCTTGAAGGCAAGCGTTCCCCCGGCAAGGCAGACCTTCATGACGTGATCGTTGAACGCCGCCACTTCGGGCCAGCCCTCGCGCACCTTCGAGCCGAGCAGTTGCGGATGCCGCCCGCCGGCGAACACCGAGTACGCATCGTTGTAGATCATGACGCCGTCCTCGCCCCACAGCATCACCATGGGAACGGGCGATCGAAGCAGCAGGCTGGTGGCCGTTTTCAGGCTCTGCGGCCACGCGGATATCGCGCCCAGGGCCGTCTGCGCCCAGGGAAAATCGCGCATCCTGCGCCCGAGTTCGCCTCCTCCGCCAAGAAAGCTGAAAGGGTCTCGCTCACCGACTCCGTCAGAACCAACGAACATCATCTCCTCGGCTTTCCGGGCGGGCCTGCGCCGCCCCGTCTGGATGTCGTGGTGGAGTATGCCGAAAGCCAGCTTGGTGAGCTTGGTGGCGGCCGTCGCTGCACGACCCGATTGCCCAAGTGCCTTCTCGGGATTCGGCGTGCCTCACTTCAGCACGCCAAACAGGTGATTGAAGTCGTCGGTCCAGGCCTTGAGGCCCTCGATCTGCGGGAAGGCGGAGGTTGCGCCGGCGATCGGCGGGCGCTCCAAGGCTTGGCGGTCGCGTGACACCAGCACCCAATCGGTCGGATCGAAGTGGGTCGACTTGTCGGGCAAGTCGTCCACGAGCACTGCATGCAGGCCCTTGGCAAGCGCAATCTTTTCCACCACCGGCGCCAGGACCAGATAGCGATTGCTCACGTGAAAGGCAATCACGCCGCCGGGTTGCAGATGGCGCAGATAGACATCCAGCGCCTGGGTGGTGATCAGGTGCACAGGCACGGAATCGCCAGAAAAGGCATCGACCGCGAGTACGTCGAAACGCTGCGGAGCCTCGCGTTCCAGGGCAAGCCGTGCGTCGCCGAGCACCCGCTCGATCTTTGCCGCACTGTCGGCCAGGAAGCTGAACTCGCGGTCGGCCAGCTCGAAGACCAGCGGGTTGATTTCGTAGAAGCGATAGATGTCGCCCGGCCGGCCGTACACCGCCAAGGTGCCGGCGCCGAGACCGATCACTCCGACCCGGCGCGGGCCTGCCGGGGCGGCGGCGATCGCGCGTCCGATGCCTGAGGTGGGCCCGTAGTAGGTGGTCGGTTGGCGGCGCAGCGCCGGCGCGAGGTACTGTTCCCCATGCTTCGTCGAGCCGTGAAAGAGCTTGCGCACCGGGCCCCTCGGGCCGCTGCGCGTCTCGGTGGTGAGCAGCGCGCCGTAGAAGTTGCGCTCCATGCGGAACAAGCCGACAGCATCGCGCTTCACCTGCTGCCCGAGGAACCAGGCGCAGCACCCGGCCAGCGCCAGGGAGGCCACGACGCCCATGCGCCTGGCGCGCCACAGCACGGCAGCGAGGAGCGCGCACAGCACCAGCCCGAGGCCCAGTTCGTAGTAGGCCGGCAAGACCAGCGGCGCGACCAGTCCCACGCTGATGCCGCCGACAGCGCCGCCCAGCGAAAGCATGAGATAGAAGCGCGTGAGCCAGGCAGCGGCCGGACGCATGCGCGCCATCTCGCCGTGCAGGCACATGCAAAGGGCGAACAGGCCGGCGACGTAGATCGGCAGCGCCGTCTTGATGTCCGCGCCGATGCGGTGCTGCAGCCCGAAGGCGCACAGCACCAGCGACGCAGCGCCCAGCGGCAGGAAGACGCGCCGGCGATACCAACGGTCGCTCTCGAAGGTCAGCACAAAGGTGAGCAGGTAGATCGACAGGGGCAGCACCCACAGAAAAGGAATGGCCGCCACGTTCTGCGTGATGTGGTTGGTGACGGCGAGCAGCAGCCATGAACCCAGTGCGGGCAGCGCGAGCCAGAACAGGTAGTCCATGCCGCGCGGCTTGGCCACCGCCGGCGGCTCGCCGGCGGCCGGCGCTGGCTTGGTTTCCACCCCGTTCACCCATGTGCGCCCCATGTACAGCGTGACACCACCGCAAAGGAGCACGAAGACGGCGTAGGCGGCCGACCAGCCCCAGGCCTGCTGCAGCAGTGTGCTGCGCGGCTCGATCAGGATCGGATAGCTCAGGAGCGAGGCCAGCGAAGCCAGGTTCGAGAGCGAGAAGTAGCGGTACACCTGCGCGCCCCAGGGCGTGCGCGCGACCCAGGACTGCACCAGCGGCCCCGTGGTGGAGAGCAGGAAGTACGGCAGCCCGATGGTGCTCACGAGCAGGCCGAGGATCCACAGGGTCGGTTCTTCCGTGCCGCCGGGCTTCCAGTGCGCGCTGGTCACGATCGGCAGGAAAGCAAGGCTTGCGGCGAGCAGTGCGACATGCAGCCGCGCCTGCGCCCGCACGCCGAGCCGGCGCGTGATCCAGTCCGAGTAGGCATAGCCCGCCAGCAGCACGACCTGGAAGAACACCATGCAGACCGACCACACCGCGGACGAGCCGCCGAACCAAGGCAGGATCTGCTTGGCGATCAGCGGCTGAACCAGGAACAGCAGGAAGGCACTGGTGAAGATGGTGCCGGCGAACAGCGCCTTGACGTACGCCGGCTTCATGCGGGCTTGGCTGCCCAGGCCGTCGGTGTCGGGGAGATCGGGATCACGCCGAGGATGATGAAGAGCACTGTCGTCCCATGCAAGAAGGGATCACCCGCGCTGCGGCGGCTGCGCGGGAATGCGCCGGCTTCTTCCGCCAGCCGAGGGGGGATTTCCGAGAATGGGACATTGTGGAATTGAGAGACGCCGCTCGAGCCGCCTTTTGCGATCTACCCGGCCCGCCGCCGGCCTGCGACTACGCGACGGATTACCAATGCGTAATCTGGATACTCCGGCAAGACTGGGAGAATGCGAGTTGAACAGCCTCAGCTCCATGAACCGTCTGCTCGTGATCGAAGATGACCGAAGCGTGGCCGAGTACCTCAAGCAGGGCCTCAGCCAGAGCGGGTATGCCGTGGACGTCGCCCGCGACGGCATTCAAGGGCGCTACCTTGCCTGCGAAGGACACTATGAACTCGTGTTGCTGGACCTGATGCTCCCGGGCATCGATGGCTTCGAGGTGCTCAAGGCAATACGTGAAAACGGCAACACCGCCGTCCTGATGCTGACGGCTCGCGACCGCGTCGAAGACCGGGTGAAGGGCTTGCGCGAAGGTGCGGACGACTACCTGGTCAAGCCCTTCGCCTTTTCGGAACTGCTGGCTCGCGTGGAGGCGCTTTTGCGGCGTGGCCAGGCTGCTTACAAGGCGCCAGGCACCGTCCATCGCGTCTGCGACCTGGAGGTCGACTTCGTAGCGCACAAGGTCCACCGGGCTGGCCAGCGAATCGAGCTGAGTGCCAAGGAGTTTCAGCTGTTGTCGATTTTCATTCAGCGGCGAGGGCAAATCCTGTCGCGGACCACGCTGGCCGAGCGCGTCTGGAACATGAACTTCGACTCCGAAACCAACATGGTCGAGGTGGCGGTGCGCAGGCTGCGGGCCAAGATCGATGACCCGTTCTCCCCCAAGCTGCTGCATAACGTGCGCGGCATCGGTTACGTGCTCGAACAGCGCGCCGGATGACAAGTCAGAGACCCTATTCGATTGGACGGCAGTTGTCTGTGCGGCTATTGCTGCTGACGTTGACTGTGTTGGGTCTGTTGTGCGCCGGCGTCTATGCCGCGACCGCGGCACTGCACGAACGCTCGCAGCAGCGCATTCTGGCGCTGAAGATCAACAAGCTCACCGAAACTTCGCAGAATGTCCTGCGCGCAGGCGATGACCGGTTCCTCGATCTCTTGCGCGGCAACGCCCAGCGACGCCCGGGTACGCGGCTGGAACTCTTCAACGCCGACGGCTCGGTGTTTTATCGGGATCCGCTGGAGGACCCGCATTTGCTGTCGACTCACAGCAAGTCGCGCACATTCGAGCTGGGCCAATTCAGGGCAAGCGGACCTTTGAGCGGCAGCTTCGCCATCGACATCGAGCAGGACGTGCGAAACCTGCGCTCGCTCGCACTTTTTCTTCTAGTGGCCACCCTGGTCGGCGGGATCATCGCCGGCGCCCTTGGCACCATCGCAGTCCGCCACGGCTTCAAGCCATTGCGGCTGATCACGCGGCAGACCGAGCAGATTTCCTCCGGGCGTTTGAGCGATCGTCTGGCGCTCACGCAGCCGGTATCCGAACTGCAGCCCTGGGTAGAGCAGTTCAACAGCTTGATGGACCGCATGGAGACCAGCTATGCGCAGCTGGAGGCTTTCAACGCCGATGTGGCCCATGAGCTGCGGACGCCACTTACCTCGCTGATCGGCAACACCGAAATCGCTCTGACCCGTCGACGCAGTGTGCTCGAGCTGAGCGACACGCTCGAATCGAACCTGGAGGAACTGCACCGAATCGCCGCGCTCGTCAACGACATGCTGTTCCTGTCGCGAGCCGATCGAGGCGCCCGGGCCCGGCTGGGTGTCCCACTGAGCCTGCGCTCGGTGGTAGCGCAGGTTCTGGATTTTCACGAGGCGGCGGCCGCGGAACATGGGCTGAAGCTCGGCGTGGCGGGCGATCTGCAGCTGTCGGTCGACGAACCCCTGTTCAAGCGCGCGCTGTCGAATCTGCTTAGCAATGCCACCCGCTACGCCTTGCCGCACTCCACGATACGGGTAGTGCTCGACGAGCATCACGGGTCGCCGCGCGTGGCGGTGGAGAACGAGGGATCCCTGGTGCCGCCCGAGCATTTGCCACGGCTGTTTGACCGGTTCTATCGGGCAGACCCGTCGCGCAGGGACAGCGAAGCCCATCATGGGCTGGGGTTGGCCATTGTCGCGGCGATCGCGAGGATGCATGGCGGGGAGGTGTTCGCTTCCTCGCAGGCAGGCGTCACATGCGTGGGGTTCACCATCGCGCAATCGGATTCCAAGACAGCCGACCCGCTGCTGCAGGCCGTGGGTCACCCATCACCTGTGTCGCAAGGCGACAGCGCTCGCGAGCCTCTTGTAGCTTTTCGAAACCAGCCCCTGAACTCATAGATTGTGCAGGCGGACGTTTCCGAGCGGTCCATCCCGCTTGAATTACAAGATCGTCATTTACCTGTACCCGCCTTGTTCGTTTCGACAGGCACGATCCGGCATCGACGCTACGAGCCAACCTTCGCCATGCCTTCCGACCGTTTGCGGCTGCGGCCAGTTCTGGCTGGCGGCGCTGCCGCTATCTTCGCCATGTCGGGTTGCGGCCGCGCCGCAGCGGCAGATCCCGGCATCGACTGGCTGCCGGTGGGACGACTCGACGTGGCGCGCACAGAGACCACGATCGGCCAATTTCACCGCTTCGTGCGGGACACAGGATCGGCGACCGACGCGGAGCGCCTGGGCGGCGGGTCCGTGTTCGAGGCGGGGTGGGTACAGAAGCCTGGCTGGACTTGGCGGGCGCCGTTCGGCAACAGCCGGACCGTGCACGATGACGAGCCTGCCGTGCACGTGACCTACGACGAGGCGCATGCGTTCTGCCGATGGGCAGGCGGGCGGCTGCCCAGCGACAACGAGTGGGTTGGCGCCGCCTACACGGAGCAGCGGCCATCGCCCCCGGCCCCGTTCGTTTCCGGGCGTACCTATCCTTATCCAACTGGCGAGCGGCCCGCCGGAGCGCAGTGCCTGGACGATTGCGGCGCCGACGCACCCGCCCGTGCCGTCTCGCACGGCGCGCGGTTGTGGCGCGGTCACGGACACGCCCGTGTTTCAAGCACGCCACCCGGGGTCAATGGACTGCACGACATGGGCGGCAACGCCTGGGAGTGGGTGGGGGGGCAGCTTGACGGACAGGGGCCTGACGAGCGCCTGATGCGCGGCGGCTCATGGTGGTACGGCGCTGCGCAAATGCGTGCGGACCATGTGCAAAGCAAGCCCGGCCGCACCGCAGTCGTGTACGTTGGATTTCGCTGCGTGCGCGACAGGAGCCCGCGAAGACAGACCACTGGCCTCTTCAACTTGGAACGGAAGGAAGTACCTTGACGACTTTGAACATCAATGGCCGGACCACTACGGTCGACGCCGAAGCCGACACGCCCCTGCTGTGGGTGCTGCGCGAAGACCTGAAGCTCACGGGTACCAAGTTCGGTTGCGGCATGGCACTGTGCGGCGCCTGCACCGTTCACCTGGACGGCCAGGCGATGCGGGCGTGCCAGACACCGGTCTCCGCGGCCGTCGGCAAGAAGATCACGACCATCGAAGGCATCGGCGCGACACGCGTGGGCAAGGCGGCCCAGGCAGCGTGGATCAAGATCGACGTACCGCAGTGCGGCTATTGCCAGTCGGGGCAGATCATGAGCGCCTGCGCGCTGCTGGCCGCGAACAAAGCGCCCAGTGATGCGGACATCGACGCGGCGATGAGCGGCAACATCTGCCGCTGCGGAACCTACCACCAGATCCGCGAGGCGATCAAGGATGCGTCGTCAACACTGGCGAAGGGAGCCTGAGATGGAACAAGCCCGGACCACCCGCCGTCGCTTCCTGAAGGGCGGCGCCGCAGGCGCGCTCGTGATCGGCTTCACGCTGCCTCTGCCCACGCGGCTGGAGGCCGCCAGCGCCCCCTTCGCGCCCAACGCGTTCCTGCGCGTCGGTGCCGACGGCGTCGTCACCGTCGTCTGTCCGGCTGCCGAGATGGGGCAAGGCGTCCTCACTGCCCTTCCCATGCTCGTGGCCGAAGAACTCGACGCCGACTGGAGCCGGGTGCGCGTGGAGCAGGCGCCCGCCGACAAGGCCTACGAGAACCCTGTTTTCAACACGCAGCTCACGGGCGGCTCGACCTCCGTCCGCGGTATGTGGGAGCCGATGCGCAAGGCGGGCGCGGCCGCGCGCGAGATGCTGGTGGCCGCGGCTGCCGCGCGCTGGAAAGTGGATGCCGCGGATTGCCGCACCGAGGCCGGCAAGGTGATCCATAAGGGCGGCCGCACCCTCGGCTATGGCGAGCTGGTGGCCACGGCATCCAAGCTGCCGGTGCCAAGGGAGCCGAAGCTCAAGGACAGCGCTTCGTTCCGGCTGCTGGGCAAACCGACCCGCCGTGTCGACACACCGGGCAAGGTCAACGGCAGCGCCAAGTTCGGCATTGATGTCCAGGTTCCGGGAATGCTGGTCGCCGTGATGGCCCGAGCCCCGCATGCCGGCGCCAAGCCGGTCAAGGTCGACGACAGCAAGGCCAAGGCCATCAAGGGCGTTCGCCAGGTCATCACGATCGCGGCGGGGGTGGCAGTGCTGGCGGACGGGTACTGGGCGGCGAGGAAGGGCCGCGACGCCCTGGCGATCGAGTGGGACCTGGGCGCCCTCAAGGGGTTGTCCTCTGCCGGAGTCAGCGCGATGCTGAGCGAAGGCGCAACCCAGGCGAACACGGTCGCCCTTAGCTCCGGCAATGCAAAGGATGCGGCTGCAGCCGCGGCGTCGCGGCTGCAAGCCACGTACGAGGCGCCCTATCTGGCGCAAGCCTGCATGGAGCCGCTGAACTGCACGGCCTGGGTGCGCGGGGATTCGGCCGAAGTGTGGGTCGGTACACAGGGCCCGGGGCCGACGCAGGGGGCGGTCAGCGAGGCGGCGTCGGTTCCGGCGTCCAGGGTGAAGGTCAACACGCTGCTCCTGGGGGGCGGATTCGGGCGGCGCGCGGCAACCGACTTCGCAGTTGATGCAACGCTGCTGTCCAAGGCCTCTGGCAAACCCGTGAAGCTGATCTACACGAGGGAAGATGATATGGCGGCCGGTTTCTACCGCCCCGCCGCCGTGGCCAAACTCGAAGCCGGGCTCGATTCGCAGGGAACGCTGACGGTGTTGACGGCCGGCGTATCTGCGCCGTCGATCATGGCGGCGGCGGGAATGAAGCTTCCGGACAGCGGTGCCGACATGTTCGCAATGGAGGGGATCGCAGATCATCCCTACGACATCGCGAATCAGCGGCTGGCTTACGGCCGCCGCGAGCCGGGACCGCAGGTGTGGTTCTGGCGCTCGGTGGGTCATTCGCAGAACATCTTCTTCGTCGAGAGCTTCATTGACGAACTGGCCGTGGCGGCGAAGAAGGATCCCTTCGAGTTTCGCCGCGCGCTGCTGGGCAAGCAGCCGCGCTACAAGGGCGTTCTCGAACTCGCCGCCGAGAAAGCCGGCTGGGGACGCCCTCTGCCAGCCGGCGTTTTCCGGGGCATTGCCGTGTCGCAGTGCTTCGGCAGTTATGTGGCTGAGGTCGCCGAGGTTTCGGTCGCCAAAGACGGCACGCCCACGGTGCATCGGGTCGTCGCCGCGGTGGATTGCGGCATGACCGTGAATCCCATGACCATTGCACGGCAGATCGAAGGCTCTATCGTCTATGGGCTGTCGGCCGCGCTGTACGGGCGGATTACCTTCAAGGACGGCCGAGTGGAGCAAGGCAACTTTCACGACTATCCGGTGCTGCGAATGGCCGAGATGCCGAAGGTCGAGGTTCACATCATCCCGAGCAAGGAAAAGCCGGGTGGCATCGGCGAGCCCGGCACGCCCCCCATTGCCCCCGCGGTGGCCAACGCGATCTTCGCAGCCACTGGCAAACGGCTGCGTCAGCTGCCGTTCGATAGCGCCGCGCTGAAGGAGGCATGACGGAAAAAAGGCCGTCTTGACGAAGCCCGCCGCAGCGCCTGCCTGGCTGCGACTGATTGGTGGGCCGCTTGGCAAGGTTGATCTGCATGGCCGCGGCGATGCATCGGCAGTGCGCGGGCGTCAGCCACCAGAACATGCGCAAGCTGATGGTGAACTGTCCGACGAGCTTTCCTCCGCCCGTGCACGCATGTATCCCTTGTCGGACGGCTGCGCCGCCTTGATCTGCAGCCCGTTGAGCTGTCCCATGGTGTACCCCCAGAGAGACTGAAGTTAAAAAATCAGTCTGGGGTACACCTGGGAGTACCCGCAAAGATGGGACGACTTGGGATTCAACGACACCGCTTGAGCCGCCTTTTCAGGCTGAGTCCTTGATGTACAAGGACTTGTTAGCTGTCTTGGGATCGTCTGAGAAAAAGATGGTGGCCTGGGGCGGAATCGAACCACCGACACGCGGATTTTCAATCCGCTGCTCTACCAACTGAGCTACCGGGCCTGTGTGCAGCCCGCGATTATACAGTGCCTCGGCGGCCCCTCGAGAGATCGACGCCGAGCTGCTTCAACTTGCGATAAAGATGGGTGCGTTCGAGGCCGGTCTTCTCGGCCACGCGGGTCATCGACCCGTTCTCCATCGCGAGATGGAATTCGAAGTACGCCTTTTCGAAACCGTCGCGCGCATCGCGCAACGGCCGGTCGAGATCGAAGCTCTGCATGGCCTGTGGGCCGGTGTCGACCGCAGGGAGCTGCGGGGCCGCGGGCACCAGCGAGTTCTCGCCCATCGTGGTGACCACCGTGGCAAGGTTGTTCGCGGTGGTCGGCACCACGCTGGCCGCCGCGCGGCGCGCGCTCTCGCGTGCCAATCCTTGTTCGACCGCCTTCAGCAGCTTCTGCAGGGTGATGGGCTTCTCGAGGAAAGCAAAGGCGCCGATGCGGGTGGCATCGACTGCGGTGTCGATGGTGGCGTGGCCACTCATCATGATGACGGGCATGCTCAGAAGACCGGCAGTCGACCATTCCTTGAGCAACGTGACGCCATCGGTGTCGGGCATCCAGATGTCGAGCAGAACGAGATCGGGGCGCGCGCGCTGCCGGGCGGCGCGGGCTTCCGCCGCGTTCTCTGCGAGCTCGACGTTGTGGCCTTCGTCGTTCAGAATTTCGAAGAGCAGGTCCCGAATGCCTAGCTCGTCGTCGACCACGAGGATGTTTGCCATGAATGCTTGAGTTGTGCGCCGGTTTGGGGGTTGTTGCGGACCCGCCCCGCCGCGCAAGCAAGCGCTCAGGCGACGGGCGACGTCGAATCCTTGGCGTTAGCGAGCGCTCCCTGCGCCCCACCAGCCAATACGAATGATAACGAGACTTGCGCACCAGCCACAGCCCCGTCCACGACGCGGTTGGAAAGTTCGATGCGCGCGCCGTGCTCGTCGGCAATCTTCTTGACCACGGCAAGCCCCAGGCCGGTGCCCTTGGTCTTGGTCGTGACATAGGGCTCGAAGGCGCGCTTGAGGATGTTCTCGGCGAAGCCAGGGCCGTTGTCTTGCACTGTGAGCCGTACGCGCTGGCCCGAGTCGGCAAGCCGCGTACGGATGACGACCTCGCCGGGGCGCCCGCTCCCGTGGGCCGCGGCTTCCGCGGCGTCCTGCGCGTTTTGCAACAGGTTGTGAATGATCTGCCGGATCTGCTGCGCATCGGCGCGAATCGGCGGACAGCGCTCGTCGAGCTCGCAGCGCAGGGCGATGGGCATATTCTCGGCAGCGTAGAGCTGGAGCACGTCGGTGACCAGCGCGTTGAGGTCGACCGGCTTCAGGTCCGCCGCCGGCAGCCGCGCATAGTCGCGGAACTCGTTGACCAGCCGCTTCATCGCATCGACCTGGTCGACGATGGTGCGGACGGACTTGACCAGCACAGCCTCCTCGGCCGGCGCGACCTTGCCGCTGAGCTTCATCTCGAGGCGCTCGGCCGACAACTGGATCGGCGTGAGCGGGTTCTTGATCTCATGCGCCAGGCGGCGGGCCACCTCGCCCCAGGCCTGGGCCCGCTGGGCCGACACGATCTCGGAGATGTCGTCGAACACCAGCAGCCGGGCCTCGCCCGGCAGCTGCGCGCCGCGCGCAACGATGTTGACCGTGTCCTGCGACACGCCCTCGCCGCTGGTGTGCAGCTCGAAGGCATGCTGCCAGTGGTCGAGGCCGTGCTGCAGGCGCTCGACCTCGAAATCGTCGAACTGCTGTTGCACGGCCTGCCCGAACTCGGCCAACCCAGGCACATCGGCCAGCCGCTGACCCTCGAAGGCGGCGAGCGGCGCGCGCAGCACGCGCGTGGCGCCCGGATTGGTGGACAGCACGACGCCGTTCTTGTCCAGCACCATCACGCCCGAGGTCAGGTTGTCGAGGATGGTCTGCAGGTTGGCACGCGCGGCGTCGAGCTCGCCCAGGGTCTTCTCGACCGCCGCGCGCGCATCGGCCAGCTGCTGGGTCATGACCGCGAAGGAGCGAGTGAGCCCGCCGAGCTCGTCCCGGCCCTGGACCACGGCGGTGGGCCGCAGGTCGCCGGCGGCCACCTGCCGCACGCCGTCGGCCAGCACGAGCAGCGGCCGCGCGAGCTGGGTCCCGAACAGCACAGCGAGCAGCACGGCTCCGAACACGGCGAGGAAAAGCGTCAGGGTCAAGGTGCCGATGTACATGCGGCGCAAACCTTCGCGCGCCAGTGCACGCTCCTGGTATTCGCGATTCGCCTCTTGTACGGCGAGCGCATTGGCCACCACCGCGGGCGGCAGCGGCTGGACGACTTGCAGGAAGCGCGGCTCGGTGCTGAAGTCGAAGCCGGGGCGCTGCACCAGCGCGAGGGCCCGCACGCTCGCCGGCGGCGGCTGCGTCACCGCGGGCCCGGGGCTCTCGTCCAGCCCTTCGATGTGGGCAATGGCGCGATCGGCACGCACCTGGCGCAACTGCTGAGGAGAGGGCCGCTCGGGGTTGAGCTGGAAGCGCGAGGTGCCCGCCCCGGCGATCAACTGGCCGGAGCCGGTCCAGAGCATCACGTCGGTGGCACCCAGCTGGTCGCGGATGCGCTCGAGCACCAGCCCGGCGCTGGCGTCGGGCACGTCGGCCAGCTGGCTGCTGGCGCTACGCACCTTGTTCACGAGGTCGTCGGACAGAGAGTCGAGGGTGGCGCGCCCCAGGTTCAGGCCGGCGTCCAGCGCGCCCTCCACCTTGACGTCGAACCAGCTCTCGATCGAGCGCGCGACGAACTGGTAGGAGACCACGTACACCAGCGCGCCGGGCACGACGCCCACCAGCGCGAAGATGGCTGCCAGCTTGATCAACAGGCGGCTGCCGAACTTGCCCTGGCGCAGCCGCCGAAGCAGGCGAAAGGCGACCCAGCCGATGATCAGCACGAGCACCGTCGCCACGACCACGTTGATGCCGAACAGGCGCGCGTAGTTGCGCTCGTAGAGTTCCCGGTTGTTGGTGGACTGCGCCAGCAGGAACATCAGCACCAGCCCGATCGCCGTGACCAGGAAGGCGCTGACGCCGATGGCCCAGCGTGTGGCGCGGGCGCGGCTTGCTGCCGACGATCTGCCGACGGTAGCCCGAGAGTCCTTGCTCACTTCACCTTCTCCAGCGGCAAGCGCGCACTGCGCTCGACAGAGATGTTCCAGTCGGCCTGGCCGACCACGCCGATCTGGAAGGGCCGCGGCAGTTGCGAGGTGTCGAGGCGAAAGCGGAAGGTCACCGGGTGGGTGCCCTCGTCGCCGATCTCGGAGATGTCCCCGAGCCGCAGCCGGGCCACGCGCCGCACGCCGTCGAGCGCTTCCGACAGGGTATCGAAATTCTGGTTCAGCGACACGCCGAAGCCCGAATTGGTGATCGGCACCGGCGAGACGTTGAGCCGCCAGCGCCGGGTGAGCGGCTGGTAGGCAAGCCGCATGTGGCGCACCGCCTGCGCCACCTTCTGATCGGTCCAGTACCAGCGCTCGCGATAGAGCTCGGCCTCGGCGACGAAATAGATGGCGATGCCCTTCTCGAGCACTTCCTCGACCAGGTTGGGCAGTTCGAACTGCACCTGGGCGTTGAGGTAGACGCCGTCGTCGGCCTGTTCGAGCTTCAGCTGGCTCACCGTGGCGGTCTTGCCGGGCTGGGCTGGCGCGGGCATCGACCAGCAGGCCAGAAAGCAGGCCAGCGCCAGCAGGGCCGCCAGCCATCCCATGCCCCGACGTTCAGCGGGGCGCCTGTTTTTCAAGCAATGCGTAGAAGAAGCCGTCGTGATCACCCAAGGCATTGTCCGGGACGCCACCGGCAATCTCCCCGCTTTGCGGCAGCAAATGACCTGGCGAGGGCAGCAAACGGGCGTCGGTGTTGTGCGCAAGGAACGCATGGATCTGGTGCACGCCCTCCTCCTTGAAAACCGAACAGGTGCAGTAAAGCAGGCGTCCGCCCTCCCGCACGAGGGGCCAGAGGGCTGCCAGCAGCATGGCCTGCAGCAGCGCCAGCCGCTCGGTGTCGCTCTCGCGGCGAAGCCAGCGCACGTCGGGATGCCGTCGCACGATGCCGGAGGCGGTGCAGGGTGCGTCGAGCAGGATGGCATCGAAGGCCTGGCCGTCCCACCAGTCCTTCGGCCGGCCGGCATCGGCGACAACGACCTTGGCGCTCAGGCCGAGCCGGGCGAGAGTCTCGTCGATCCGCCGGCTGCGCACGGCATCGACTTCGAGCGCGGTGAGCTCGATGGCGTCGGGCCCGGCGAGTTCGAGCAGGTGGGCAGTCTTGCCGCCAGGCGCCGCACAGGCGTCGAGCACCCGCAGGGGTCGGGGCGCTTGCGCGCCGCCAAGCAGGCCGTCGAGCAGGAGCGGCGCGGCAAGCTGGGCCGCGGCGTCCTGTACCGAGCAATGGCCCTCGGCGAAGCCCGGCAGCTCCTGCACCGGCCGGGCGCGCAGCAGCTGCAGTCCGACGGACGCCACAGGCACCGCCTGCAGGCCCGCGAGCGCCAGCGCCGCCTGGTACGAAGGCCGGTCTCCCCGGCGGGTGTTGACCCGCAGCGTCAACGGCGCCTGCGTGTTGTCTGCGGCCAGGATGCGCTGCCAGTCGCGTGGGTGATCTCGCCGGAGACGCTCGATCCACCAGCGCGGATGGTTCCACTGGGCGACCGGCTCCCGCTCGGTGGCGGCCACCAGCTCTTCTCGTTCCCGCAGGAAGCGGCGCAGGCAGGCGTTGACGAAGCTGGCCTGCGCGCGCGTGCCGGGATTGCGCTTGGCGGCTTCGACCGTCTGGTCGACCAGGGTGAACGGCTCGTACGGTGCCTGTCCCGTATCCCAGGCCAGGGCAAGGGCGGTGCAAAGCAAGGCGTCGGCGGCTGGCGGCGGCGTGCGCTTGGCCAGTTGCCGGCGCAAGGCTTCGGCCCGCCCGAGCCAACGCAGCACCTGGAAGCCCAGTGCCTGCACCCCCGGCCGCAGGGCCGGTGGGACCGCTTCGAAGGCCACGGTGCCGGAAGCGCCGCTACGGATCGCGGCGAGCGCGACGGCGGTGAGCTGCAGCTGGCGCCAGAGAGGAGGCGCGAAGGGCTGCGTCGAGTGAAGAGGATCTGAAGAGTCTGCCAACTTGAAATCGATGATGGACAAAGGCGATGTCAGCGCAATGGCGCCGCCGGTCGCAGTTGCATGATCCACGCCACCAGCAGCGCCGGGAACTGGACGATGGCGGCGTTGTACTGTTCCACCGCCTGGTTGAACTGGTTGCGCGCGATCTCGGCGGCGGCCGAGGGCTCGGGCCAGGCCATCGGCGCGGGAGTGTTCTCGTCGCGGCCGTTGAGCGGGGCGGGCCGCGACAGGGTTCCGTCGGCTTCGAAGCTGACCACCGCGTCGGGATGCAGCCGCTGCCACGCGCTCAGCATCACGTGCAACGCGGTCGCCAGCGCCGCGATGCGGGCGGGGTCCAGTGGCTTCAGGCGCGTCGCGGCCAGCAGCGTGACCAGTTGGCCGGCGGACGCCTTCAGCCCGGCGTCCTCACGCTGCGCGCCGGACGAGGCCTCCGGCGCGACTTCCTCGGCGAGGCGCGCCTGCACGAAATCAAGCTGGCGCACCAGCGCCACGTCGAGGGTTGCATAAGCCTGCAGCGCCCCCGAACGGAGTCGCACGATGCGGTTGTAGGCGCCGATGAACCAGAACAGCGCCACCGCGCCGAGGATCCACCACGGGAGCGAATCGGGCATGCCGCTCACGCAAGCACCCGCAAGAAAAAAGCCCCCGATCCGCGGGCGGAAGGGGGGCGTGGGAGACCGGTCATGCCGGCGATGCTAACCAGTTATTCGGTCGAAGCGCCTTCGCTGGCGTCGGCCGTGCTGGTGTCATCGGTCGAGGCGGAGCTGCTACCGGACAGTTCGGCGGCTTCCGCTTCGGCGATGGCGCGGCGCTCGGCCTCGTCCATTGCGTCCTTGACCTTGCGTGCCTGGTGGTAGGCCATGCCGGTGCCCGCGGGGATCAGGCGGCCGACGATGACGTTCTCCTTCAGTCCGCGCAGCTCGTCGCGCTTGCCCATGATCGCGGCTTCGGTCAGCACGCGCGTCGTTTCCTGGAACGAAGCGGCGCTGATGAAGCTGTCGGTCGAGAGCGAAGCCTTCGTGATGCCGAGAAGCAGGTTGGTGTACGTCGCGGGCAGCTTGCCTTCGGCGCGCAGGGCGTCGTTGGTGTTGAGGATCTCGCTGCGCTCGACCTGTTCGCCGGCGATGTAGTTGGTATCGCCCGGGTTCTCGACCACGACGCGGCGCAGCATCTGGCGAACGATCACCTCGATGTGCTTGTCATTGATCTTCACACCCTGCAAGCGGTACACGTCCTGCACCTCGTCCACGATGTAGCGCGCCAGTTCCTCGGAACCCAGCAGGCGCAGGATGTCCTGCGGATCGGCCGGACCGTCGACGATCGACTCGCCCTTGTTCACCACCTGGCCTTCGTGCACCAGGATGTTCTTCTCCTTGGGCACCAGCTCTTCCCAGACCTTGCCGTCCGGGTCGGTGATCTGCAGCCGCACCTTGCCCTTGGTCTCCTTGCCGAAGGACACGGTGCCGGTCATCTCGGCCAGCATGCCCTTGTCCTTGGGCGAACGAGCCTCGAAGAGCTCGGCCACGCGCGGCAGACCGCCGGTGATGTCGCGGGTCTTCTGGCCTTCGACCGGAATGCGCGCCAGCACTTCGCCGGGGCCCACGTCCTGGCCGTCTCGCACCTGCACCAGCGCACCGACGGGGAAGCCGATGGTCACCGAGTGATCGGTGCCCGGGATCTTCACCTCGTTGCCGGCGACGTCGATCAGCTTCACCTGCGGACGCACGACCTTGGCCGCGCCGCGGCGCTTCGGATCGATGACCACCAGGGTGGACAGGCCGGTGACCTCGTCCACCTGCTTCGCGACCGTGAGGCCTTCCTCGACGTTCTCGAACTTGGTCTTGCCGGCGAACTCCGTGATGATCGGGCGCGTCAGCGGATCCCAGTTGGCCAGCACGTGGCCCGCCTTGACCTGCTGGTCGGCCTTGACGGCCAGGGTCGCGCCGTAGGGCACCTTGTGGCGCTCGCGCTCGCGGCCGTGCTCGTCATGGATGACGATCTCGCCCGAACGTGCGATCACCACCAGCTCGTTCTTGCTGTTGGTCACGTAGCGCATCGTGGCGTTGAAGCCGATCACGCCGTTGGACTTGGCCTCGACGCTCGATGCCACTGCCGCACGCGAAGCCGCGCCGCCGATGTGGAAGGTCCGCATCGTCAGCTGCGTGCCGGGCTCGCCGATCGACTGCGCCGCGATCACGCCGACCGCTTCGCCGTTGTTGACCAGGCCGCCGCGGCCGAGGTCGCGGCCGTAGCACTTGGCGCACAGGCCGAAGCGCGTCGCGCAGGTCAGCGCGGTGCGCACCTTGACCTCGTCCACGCCTTCGTTCTCCAGCGCTTCGATCATGTCCTCGTCGAGCATGTCGCCGGCCTTGGCCAGCACGGCACGCGTCTCGGGATGCAGCACGTCTTCGGCCGCGGTGCGGCCGAGGATTCGCTCGCGCAGCGACTCGATGACTTCACCGCCTTCGACGATGGCGCGCATCACCGTGCCGTCCATCGTGCCGCAGTCCTGCTCGATCACGACCAGGTCCTGCGTCACGTCGACCAGGCGACGCGTCAGGTAGCCGGAGTTCGCGGTCTTCAGCGCGGTATCGGCCAGGCCCTTCCGGGCGCCGTGGGTGGAGATGAAGTACTCCAGCACGTTCAGGCCTTCGCGGAAGTTCGCGGTGATCGGCGTCTCGATGATCGAGCCGTCCGGCTTGGCCATCAGGCCCCGCATGCCGGCCACCTGCCGGATCTGCGCGGCGGAACCACGAGCGCCCGAGTCGGCCATCATGTAGATGGAGTTGAAGGACTCCTGCTCCACTTCCTTGCCGTGGCGGTCGGTGACCTTCTCCTTCGACAGCTTGGACATCATGACCTTCGACACTTCGTCGCCGGCCTTGCCCCAGATGTCGACCACCTTGTTGTAGCGCTCGCCGGCCGTGACCAGGCCCGAGACGTACTGCTGCTCGATCTCCTTCACTTCCTTGGCGGAGCGCTCGATGATGCCGTGCTTCTCGGACGGCACCAGCATGTCGTCGATGGCGATCGAGATGCCGGCCTTGGTCGCGAGGCGGAAGCCGTTCTGCAACAGCTTGTCGGCGAAGACCACCGTCTCCTTCAGGCCGCACTTGCGGAACGAGGCGTTGATGAGCTTGGAGATTTCCTTCTTCTTCAGCGCCTTGTTGATGTTCGAGAACGGCAGGCCCTTCGGCAGGATCTCGGACAGCAGCGCGCGGCCGACGGTGGTGTCGACCAGCTCGGTCTTGGCCGTGAACTCGCCCGAGTCCTTGTCCTTGGTGTACTCCTTGATGCGCACGCTGACCTTGGCGGTCAGCTCCACCACGTCGGCGTCGAGCGCACGCTGGACTTCACCGATGTCGGAGAAGACCAGGCCTTCGCCCTTGCCGTTGATGCGCTCGCGCGTCGTGTAGTACAGGCCCAGCACCACGTCCTGCGAGGGCACGATGGAGGGCTCGCCGCTCGCCGGGAACAGCACATTGTTGGAGGCCAGCATCAGCGTGCGGGCTTCCATCTGCGCTTCCACCGACAGCGGCACATGCACGGCCATCTGGTCGCCGTCGAAGTCGGCGTTGAAGGCCGCGCAAACCAGCGGGTGCAGCTGGATCGCCTTGCCTTCGATCAGGATCGGCTCGAAGGCCTGGATGCCGAGGCGGTGCAAGGTCGGTGCACGGTTCAGCATCACCGGGTGCTCCTTGATCACCTCTTCCAGGATGTCCCACACCACCGGCGTGCCGGATTCGACTTCCTTCTTCGCCGCCTTGATCGTGGTCGCGATGCCCATGGCTTCCAGGCGCGAGAAGATGAAGGGCTTGAACAGCTCGAGCGCCATCAGCTTCGGCAGGCCGCACTGGTGCAGCTTGAGCGTCGGGCCCACCACGATGACCGAGCGGCCCGAGTAGTCGACGCGCTTGCCCAGCAGGTTCTGGCGGAAGCGGCCGCTCTTGCCCTTGATCATGTCGGCGAGCGACTTGAGCGCGCGCTTGTTGGCGCCCGTCATGGCCTTGCCGCGGCGGCCGTTGTCCAGCAGGCTGTCGACAGCCTCCTGCAGCATCCGCTTTTCGTTGCGCGCAATGATCTCCGGTGCCTTCAGCTCGAGCAGACGGCGCAGACGCGAATTGCGGTTGATGACACGGCGGTAGAGGTCGTTCAGGTCGGAGGTCGCGAAGCGGCCGCCGTCCAGCGGCACCAGCGGACGCAGGTCCGGCGGCAGCACCGGCAGTACGTCGAGCACCATCCATTCGGGCTTGATGCCCGACTTGCGGAAGGCTTCCAGCACCTTGAGGCGCTTGGAGTTCTTCTTGACCTTGACTTCGGAGCCGGTCAGGTCGCCGCGCAGCTTCTCGATCTCGCTGTCGAGCTCGATGCCCATCAGCAGGTCCTTGATGCCTTCGGCGCCCATCTTGGCGATGAACTCGTCGCCGTATTCCTTGCGCTTCGCGTCGTAGTCATCCTCGGACATGATGCCGAACTTCTTCAGCGGGGTCATGCCGGGGTCGGTGATCACGTAGGCTTCGAAGTACAGCACGCGCTCAATGTCGCGCAGCGTCATGTCGAGCACGAGGCCCAGGCGCGACGGCAGCGACTTCAGGAACCAGATGTGCGCGCAAGGCGCGGCCAGGTCGATGTGGCCCATGCGCTCGCGGCGCACCTTGGTCTGCGTGACTTCGACGCCGCACTTCTCGCAGATCACGCCGCGGTGCTTGAGGCGCTTGTACTTGCCGCACAGGCACTCGTAGTCCTTGATGGGGCCGAAGATCTTGGCGCAGAAGAGACCGTCACGCTCGGGCTTGAAGGTCCGGTAGTTGATGGTCTCGGGCTTCTTCACCTCGCCGAAGGACCACGAACGGATCTTCTCCGGCGAAGCCATGCCGATGCGGATGGCATCGAAATGCTCGTCCGGCGTGAATTGCTTGAACAGGTCGAGTAGCGATTTCATTGACTCTTTCCCTTCTATTACGAGCGTTCCAGCTCAATGTCGAGGCCCAAGGAACGGATTTCCTTGACCAGCACATTGAACGATTCCGGCATGCCGGCTTCGATCGAGTGTTCGCCCTTGACGATGCTTTCGTAGACCTTGGTACGGCCCTGCACGTCGTCGGACTTCACCGTCAGCATTTCCTGCAGGACATAGGCAGCGCCGTAGGCTTCGAGTGCCCACACTTCCATTTCCCCGAAGCGCTGGCCGCCGAACTGCGCCTTGCCGCCCAGCGGCTGCTGCGTGACCAGGCTGTACGGGCCGGTCGAGCGCGCGTGCATCTTGTCGTCCACCAGGTGGTGCAGCTTGAGCACGTGCATGTAGCCGACCGTGACCGGACGCTCGAACTGGTCGCCCGTGCGTCCGTCGTACAGGTAGGCCTGGGTGCGCGAGGCGGTCAGGCCCTTGGCCTTGGCGATCTCGTCCGGATAGGCGAGATGCAGCATGCCGCGGATTTCCTCTTCCGAAGCGCCGTCGAACACGGGCGTCGCAAAAGGCACGCCGGTCGACAGGTTCCCGGCCATCTCGAGGATGTCGGCGTCGCTCAGCTTGGCGAGATCTTCCTTGCGGCCCGAGCCGTTGTAGAGCTTGTCCATGAACTGGCGCAGCTCGGCCACCTTGGCCTCGGCCTGCAGCAGATCGCCGATGCGCTGGCCCACGCCCTTGCCGGCCCAGCCCAGATGCACTTCGAGCACCTGCCCGACGTTCATCCGCGAGGGCACGCCCAGCGGGTTCAGGCAGATGTCGCACGGCGTGCCGTCGGCCATGTGCGGCATGTCCTCGACCGGGACGATCTTCGACACCACGCCCTTGTTGCCGTGGCGGCCCGCCATCTTGTCGCCGGGCTGGAGGCGGCGCTTGACGGCCAGGTAGACCTTGACCATCTTCAGCACGCCCGCGGGCAGCTCGTCGCCCTGCGTGAGCTTCTTGCGCTTTTCCTCGAAGGCGAGGTCGAAGCTGTGACGCGTCTGCTCCAGCGAGTTCTTGATCGACTCGAGCTGCGAAGCCACCTCGTCGTCCGCCGGGCGGATGTCGAACCAGTGGAACTTCTCGATCGAGGACAGGTACGCCTTGTCGAGCTTGCTGCCCTTGGCCAGCTTGTTCGGGCCACCGTTGGCGGCCTTGCCGATCAGGAGCTTCTCGATCCGGTCGAAGGCGTCGGCCTCGACGATGCGCAGCTGGTCGTTGAGATCGAGCCGGAAGCGCTTGAGCTCGTCGTCGATGATCTGCTGGGCACGCTTGTCGCGCTGGATGCCTTCGCGGGTGAACACCTGCACGTCGATCACGGTGCCCTGCGAGCCCTGGTCGACGCGCAGCGAGGTGTCCTTCACGTCGGAAGCCTTCTCGCCGAAGATCGCGCGCAGCAGCTTCTCTTCGGGCGTCAGCGTGGTCTCGCCCTTGGGCGTGACCTTGCCGACCAGCGTGTCGCCGGGCTGCACTTCGGCACCGACGTAGATGATCCCGGATTCGTCCAGGCGATTGAGCTGCTGCTCGGCCAGGTTCGGGATGTCGCGGGTGATTTCTTCGGCACCCAGCTTGGTGTCGCGCGCCATCACCACCAGTTCCTCGATGTGGATCGAGGTGTAGCGGTCTTCGGCAACCACGCGCTCGCTGATCAGGATCGAGTCCTCGAAGTTGTAGCCGTTCCAGGGCATGAACGCGACCAGCATGTTCTGGCCCAGCGCCAGCTCGCCCAGGTCGGTCGAGGCGCCGTCGGCGATCACGTCGCCCTTGGCGATCTTGTCGCCGCGCTTCACGATCGGACGCTGGTGGATGTTCGTGTTCTGGTTCGAACGCTGGTACTTGATCAGGTTGTAGATGTCCACCCCGACCTCACCGGCCGCCGCTTCGGCGTCGTTCACACGCACCACGATGCGGGTGGCGTCGACGTAGTCGACCACGCCGCCGCGGCTGGCCGTGACGACCGTGCCGGAGTCGACCGCCGAGACGCGTTCGATGCCGGTGCCCACGAACGCCTTCTCGGGACGCAGCACCGGTACCGCCTGGCGCTGCATGTTGGCGCCCATCAGCGCGCGGTTCGCATCGTCGTGCTCCAGGAAGGGCACCAGCGAGGCGGCCACCGACACGATCTGCGCCGGCGACACGTCCATGTACTGCACGCGCTCGGCGGAGACCAGGATCGATTCGCCGGTCTCGCGCGCCGACACCAGGTCGCCCGTCAGGCGGCCGTCCTTGTCGAGCGCGGCGTTGGCCTGCGCGATCACGTACTTGCCTTCCTCGATGGCCGAGAGGTAGTCGATCTCGTTCGTGACCTTGCCGTCCACCACACGGCGGTACGGCGTCTCGATGAAGCCGTACTCGTTCAGGCGGGCGTACAGAGCCAACGAATTGATCAGGCCGATGTTCGGGCCTTCAGGCGTTTCGATCGGGCACACGCGGCCGTAGTGCGTGACGTGCACGTCGCGCACTTCGAAGCCGGCACGCTCGCGGGTCAGACCGCCCGGGCCGAGAGCCGAGACGCGACGCTTGTGCGTGATCTCGGACAGCGGGTTGGTCTGGTCCATGAACTGCGACAGCTGCGAGGCGCCGAAGAACTCCTTCAGCGCGGCCGAGATCGGCTTGCTGTTGATCAGGTCGTGCGGCATGAGCGGCTCTTGCTCCGCCTGGCCCAGACGTTCCTTGACGGCCTTCTCGATGCGGGCAAGGCCGGTGCGGTACTGGTTCTCGGCCAGTTCGCCGACGCAGCGCACGCGGCGGTTGCCGAGGTGGTCGATGTCGTCCACCTCGCCGCGGCCGTTGCGCAGGTCCACCAGGATCTTGACCACGGCGAGGATGTCCTCGTTGGTCAGCACCATCGGGCCGGTCGATTCATCGCGGCCGACCTTGGCGTTGAACTTCATGCGGCCGACGCGCGACAGGTCGTAGGTGTCGGGGTTGTAGAACAGGCGCTGGAACAGAGCCTGCACCGCGTCTTCCGTCGGCGGCTCGCCGGGGCGCATCATGCGGTAGATGGCCACGCGAGCGGCGAACTCGTCCACCGTCTCGTCGATGCGCAGGGTCTGCGAGATGTACGCGCCCTGGTCGAGTTCGTTGGTGTAGATGGCCTGCAGCTCCTGCACGCCGGCAGCGCGCAGCTTCTTCAGCAGCGCTTCGGTCAGCTCGTCATTGGCCTTGGCCAGGATCTCGCCGGAGTCGGCGTCGACGATATTGCGTGCCAGCACGCGGCCCACCAGGAAGTCTTCGGGCACGCTGATGTGCGTGGTGCCGGTCTGCTCGAGCTCGCGCGTGTGGCGCGCGGTGACGCGCTTGTCCTTGGCGACCACCACCTTGCCCGACTTGTCGGTGATGTCGAAGCGCGCGACTTCGCCGCGCAGGCGCTCGGAGACGAACTCCATCTGCGCGCCGCTGTCCATCAGGCGGAAGTTGTCGTTGACGAAGAAGTTCGCGAGGATCGATTCCGGGTTCAGGCCGATGGCCTTCAGCAGGATCGTCACCGGCATCTTGCGGCGACGGTCCACGCGGAAGTACAGCATGTCCTTCGGGTCGAACTCGAAATCCAGCCAGGAGCCACGATAGGGAATCACGCGGGCCGAGAACAGCAGCTTGCCCGAGCTGTGCGTCTTGCCCTTGTCATGCTCGAAGAACACGCCCGGCGAGCGGTGCAGCTGCGAGACGATCACGCGCTCGGTGCCGTTGATGATGAAGGAGCCCTTTTCGGTCATGAGCGGCACTTCGCCCATGTAGACCTCCTGCTCCTTCACTTCCTTGACCACCTTCGACTGCGAGGTCGAGGACTCGCGGTCGTAGATGATCAGCTGCACCTTGGCGCGCACGGCCGAGGCGAAGGTCAGGCCGCGGGTCTGGCACTCACGCACATCGAAGGCCGGCTTCGCCAGGTTGTACTCGAGGAATTTCATTTCCACGAAACCGTTGTGCGAGACGATGGGGAAAGCGGCGTCAAAAGCGGCCTGCAGGCCTTCCACCGTGCGTTTCTGGGGAGGGATGCCTGCTTGCAGGAACGCGGTGTAGGCGTCCTTCTGCATCTGGAGCAGGTAGGGAATTTCGACGACGCTGTCGCGGTTACCGAAATTCTTTCGGATGCGCTTGCGTTCGGTGTAACTGTACGTGGACGTTTGGGCCATGAGAGCTCCGGAGCTTGAGATCTTCAGCGACTTGTCAGCAGCGCTTTCGCGCCACTGCTTGGCGGCTGGCCACTACCAGCCGTTGGCGGACAGTGATGCGTTGCACATCACCCGAACCAAGGGGTCTTCTGCAGTCGGGGTCAGAAGACACTCAAAAACCGTCTCGGACATTGGGTTCAAGCCGATTTTTGGGTGCGCTCTGAAAGCGGCAAAGGCTGGAGGGCCTTTCGGCGCACTCCAGCCCTGCGTGGGAATCGAATTACTTCAATTCCGCCTTGGCGCCGGCGTCTTCCAGCTTCTTCTTCATCGCTTCGGCGTCGGCCTTGGCCACGCCTTCCTTCACGGCCTTCGGAGCGGCTTCCACCAGATCCTTGGCTTCCTTCAGGCCCAGGCCGGTGATTTCGCGCACGGCCTTGATCGCGGCAACCTTGTTCGCGCCGGCTTCCATCAGCATGACGTTGAACTCGGTCTTTTCCTCGACGGCAGCAGCGGCAGCACCGCCACCACCGGCGGCCGGGGCGGCCATGGCTGCGGCGCTCACGCCGAACTTCTCTTCGATGGCTTTCACCAGGTCGTTGAGTTCCAGGACCGTCATGCTGTCCAGCGCGGTCAGAAATGCGTCTTTATCGAATGCCATTTTGGTTTCCTAAATATGTTGGATGAAAGTCGCACGCTCAGGCGGCGACTTCTTCTGCGGCCGGAGCCTCGGCCGGTGCTTCGCCGCCGCCACGCTTCTCTGCGAGCGCGGCCAGGACACGGGCCGTGCGCGAGATCGGGGACTGCATCAAGCCCAGCAGTTGAGCCAGCAGCACTTCCTTCGAAGGGATGCTGGCCAGTTGCTTCACGCCTTCGACGTCCAGGGCCTTGCCACCGAAGGCACCGCCGCGAATGACCAGCTTGTCGTTGGTCTTCGCGAAATCGGCCACCACCTTCGCGGCGGCCACGGCATCCTCGGAGAAGCCATAGATCAGCGGACCGGTCATCTGGTCACCGACGACTTCGAATGCGCTGCCAGCGACAGCACGGCGTGCCAGGGTGTTCTTGAGAACACTCAGGGTCACACCCTTGCTGCGCGCATCGTTGCGCAGACGGGTCATGTCAGCGACCGTGATGCCACGGTATTCCGCCATCACGAGCGTTTGAGCTTTTGCGGCGAGGCTGGTCACATCACTGACGACCGCTTCTTTCTCACTGCGATTCAGACTCAAGGTCTACTCCTTTTCAATGCGTCCTTGGGCTTGAGGCCTCGGACGCGCTTCATGCAGCGACCAACTGTTTCGGAAACGGATTCCTTGCAGCGGGATCGCCATCTGCGCTGGCTGCCTCGCGGAGGTCGAGGCGATTAAGTGCAGGCCCTCCTGCACGCCAGCGGTCTTGGATGGCCCGGGACAGCGCTTGCACGCCATCCCGACCCACCACATCGCCCCGCCGCCCTTTGACAGGCAGCGGGGCCGATCTCATCGGGGCCCTGCCGAGGCAAGGCCCGCCTTCATGCGCCTCAGCCCTGGGCCGAGATGGTCTGCGTGTCCACGCGGACACCCACACCCATCGTCGAGGAGACGGCCACCTTGCGCAGGTAGATGCCCTTGCTCGAAGCCGGCTTGGCCTTGACCAGCGCTTCGATCAGCGCGGCCAGGTTGCCTTGCAGCTTGTCCGTGTCGAACGAACGGCGGCCGATCGTGCCGTGGATGATCCCGGCCTTGTCGACGCGGAACTGCACCTGGCCGGCCTTGGCGTTCCTGACGGCGGTCGCGACATCGGGCGTCACGGTGCCGACCTTGGGGTTCGGCATCAGGCCGCGTGGGCCGAGGATCTGGCCCAGCGCACCTACCACGCGCATCGCATCGGGCGCGGCGATGACCACGTCGAAGGGCATGTCGCCGGCCTTCACCTGGGCAGCGAGGTCGTCCATGCCGACGATGTCGGCGCCAGCGGCCTTGGCTTCTTCGGCCTTGGCGCCCTGGGCGAACACGGCCACGCGCTTGGTCTTGCCAGTGCCGTTGGGCATCACGACGGCGCCGCGCACCACCTGGTCGGACTTCTTGGCATCGATGCCGAGCTGCACGGCCACGTCGATCGACTCATCGAACTTCGCGGTGGCGGCTTCCTTGACGATGCCGATCGCGTCGACGAGCGGGTACAGCTTGTTGCTGTCGACCTTGCCTGCCAGCGCCTTTTGTTTCTTGGTCAACTTGGCCATTTACACGCCCTCCACATTCACACCCATCGAACGGGCGGAGCCGGCGATGGTGCGGACCGCGGCATCCAGGTCGGCGGCGGTCAGGTCCTTCATCTTGGTCTTGGCGATCTCTTCGAGCTGCGCGCGCGTGATCTTGCCGACCTTGTCGGTGTGCGGACGTGCGGAACCCTTCTCGAGCTTGATGGCCTTCTTGATCAAGGTGATCGCCGGGGGCGTCTTGATGATGAAGGTGAAGCTCTTGTCGGCGAACGCGGTGATCACCACCGGCAACGGCAGGCCGGGCTCGACGCCCTGGGTCTGCGCATTGAAAGCCTTGCAGAATTCCATGATGTTCAAACCGCGCTGGCCCAGTGCGGGGCCGATCGGCGGCGACGGATTGGCTTTACCAGCTGGCACTTGCAGCTTGATGAAGCCGACGATTTTTTTCGCCATGCTTTACTCCTTGCGGGTCTTAGCGCCTTGGCCTTCTCGGCCGCAGCTCCCCGGGGTTGACGACTCTTCGATCAAAGCCGCGCGCCAAGTCGGACAACGCGCGGCCGGAAACTGCTTCAGGTTTTCTCGACTTGCGAGAATTCCAGTTCGACGGGCGTCGCGCGGCCGAAGATCATGACGGACACGCGCACCTTGCTCTTCTCGTAGTTGACTTCCTCGACCGTGCCGTTGAAGTCGGTGAACGGGCCTTCCTTGACGCGCACGAATTCGCCCACGATGAACTCGACCTTGTGGCGCGGCTTCTCGGTGCCTTGCTGCATCTGGGAGACGATGTCCTCGACTTCCTTCTGCGAAATGGGGGCAGGCCGGTTCTTCGCGCCTCCGACGAAACCGGTCACCTTGTTGGTGTGCTTCACCAGGTGCCAGCTCTCGTCGTCCATGATCATCTCGACCAGCACGTAGCCCGGGAAGAAGCGTCGTTCGGTGGTGCGCTTCTGGCCGTTCTTGATCTCGACCACCTCCTCGGTCGGCACCAGGATGCGGCCGAACTTGCCCTGCATGCCGGCACGGTTGATCCGTTCGATGATGTTGCGCTCCACGGCCTTTTCCATGCCCGAGTAGGCGTGCACCACATACCAGCGCAGGTCGGGGTTGGCGGGCGGCGCCAGCACGGGCGTATGTTCCGGCGTTGTGTCGACAGCGTCGTCAGTCATCATTTTCTCCAGCCCAGGATGAGGTCGAAAAACACCCATTCGAGCGTCTTGTCCGTGAGCCAGAGGAAGACGGACATCACCACGACGAAGGCAAACACATAGGCCGTCATCTGGATCGTTTCCTTGCGGGTCGGCCACACGACCTTCTTGACCTCGCGCCACGAATCACGACCGAAAGCCCAAAGCTGGCGGCCATTCTCCGAGCTCGCGAAGGCGCCCACGGCGGCTGCCAGGCCCACCAACAGGACGGCCCACTGCACGAGCGCGCCCTGGCGCGAAAGCAGGTAGAACGCCACGATGGCGCCTACCGCGAGTACGACAGCCACGGCCAGCTTGGCCTTGTCTGCGCCGGTACTCACGGTTTCGATTTGAGAAGTAGCCATCTTGGGCTTTGTTCCTGCGGCCTTGCGGCCTCTTCAATTCATGGCGTCATTCCAGACGCCGAAGCCCGTCAGGTCATGACGGGCTCTTTGGGTTTCCTCAGCCCGCCGGTTTCGCGCCGGGCTTTCTCAAGGCCACCTTCGAGTGGCAGGGGCAGTAGGAATCGAACCTACAACCTTCGGTTTTGGAGACCGACGCTCTGCCAATTGAGCTATACCCCTCCGCGAAATTGCTTAGACGTCCAGAATCTTCGCCACCACGCCCGAGCCCACGGTGCGGCCACCTTCGCGAATGGCGAAGCGCAGACCTTCTTCCATGGCGATGGGGTTGATCAGCTTCACCGTGATGGACACGTTGTCGCCGGGCATGACCATCTCCTTGTC
>NZ_JBLFFN010000022.1:0-89486 GCF_051400855.1 Variovorax stachyos
CGCACAGTGTGCCCCTGCGCGACAAGCTTCTTGGCCGTCTCCGAAGTGACGGCCACTCGGGTTTCGCCGGGCACAGTCTCGGCCGGCACGCCTATCAGCATGGGATGTCTCTCTCGTTGGATCGGGCACGGCGATGCACGGCCGCCTGGCCCTGCATCGCCGCCAAAAGGAGCCCGCGCCGACGGGGCGGCGGGTCAGCGGGCAAGAACGCTCAGGCCGTCGCGCCCACCTGGTACAGCTCGACGCGCGTGCCGTCGGGATCGGTCACGTAGATCGTCAGGCCGTAGGGCCCGTCATGCAGGTCCTGCTGGAACTCGACATCGGACTTCTTGAGCTTGTCGCGCAAGGCTCGCACGTCGTTGACCTCGAACGCGATGTGGTCGATCTGGCGATGCGACGGCGCGCGCCCGCCCACCACGGCCACGCCTTGATGGAAAGCGGTGAACGGCCGGCCGTCCGCAAGCGGCTTCGCAGGCCGGATCGAAAAGCCCAGCTGGTCGACATAGAAGCCGACCGAGCGCGGGACATCCTGCACCATGAGAAGCATGTGGCCGAAGCCGAGCGTGCGCGGGGCCGACTGCGCATCGATCCACGCGCGCATCTCCTTCGAATCGGAGATCTCGCAGAAGTACTGCTTCCAGACCTTCTGGGCCGTCTGCTCCCATTCGCCGTTGACGCCCGAGATGCAATCGTCGAGCGCGACCACATCGTAGTCGCGCAGATAGGCTTCGCGGATGCTGGTCTCCACGCAGGCATTCGTGGTCGTGCCGGCCACGAACAGGGTCCGGGTGCCCAGCATCTTCAGCATCATCTCCAGCCGCGTCTCGTAGAAGGCGCCGAAGCGGTGCTTGCGGATCACGTAGGCCGGATTGACCGCGGCGAGCGGCTTGAGCTCCTCGACGATCTCCTCGTCCCAGCTTCCCGCCAGCGCGGAAACCTGCTTTCGCCGAGACGTGTGGCCGGCGAGTTTCTTGCGGGCCCGGCTCGCATCGACAGCGAAGTGTTCCTGCACGGTCCAGATCACCGGAATACCGGCAGCCTGGCAACGCGGAATCAGCTCGGCGAGGGTGGGCACGATCGCCGAGAGGCGCCCGGTGTCGACACCCGAGATGCCGAGGGTGCCCTTGTCGTGAATGAACGCGTTCTGCAGGTCGATGACCAACAGGGCGGAGGTGCGCGGATCGAGGTTCTCGAGAGTCATCATTTCTCCTTCATGTCGATGCCGAGCACGCCGTCGCGCCCCCAGCTGTCCTTGGGTGTGTCGTGGATCACGACGTGCAGGTGGTCGGGCTTGCAGCCCGCATGGTCCACCATGGCCTGCGTGATGGCCTTGACCAGGTTGCGCTTCTGCTCGACCGTGCGGCCTTGCCACATTTCGACGATCACGAATGGCATGTCATTTCTCCTTGGGTTGGTTGCCGGCCCAGCGGGGCACCGGCGGCGAAAAGCCTGTGACGAAGTCGTTGCCGGCCCGGTCTTCTCCGCGCACCAGCCAGAGCGGACGGGTCGTGTAGTTGATGAGCGGCTGCTCCTCCATCGCGACCCAGTTCGCGAGCGCACGGCCGTCGCGTACGAAATGGCTTGTCGCCGGCATGTAGCGCACGACATAGAGGGCAGCATGCGAATCGAGCGGCGGCAGATTCTTCTGAGCGATCTGCGCGAGGTCCACGCAGGTCACGTCGCGCGCGGGCCGCCCCGCCGGCACCAGTGCGACGGCGCCGCGCAGCGGCATCGCCGGCCAGTAGCGGCCCTCCCGCCCTTCTTCGACGAAGCGGTGGTAGGTCGCTGCCTCCAGGAACAGCTCGCTGTCCCACAGGACGATGTCGGGGCCGATGAGCGCTTCCACGCCGTCGAGGATCGCGGGGTCCTCGCACAGGTCCAGCAGCAGCCAGGGATCGACCAGCGCGTCCCCGTGGCCCCAGGGGTTGTGGAGGCCCGACAGTCGTTCGCGTCGCGGGCGCCGCGGACGCCGCGCGAGTTCGACCGCTGCGGCGTGCAGGGCCTCGACGCGTTCGCCGAGGCTGAGCGCGAGCGGTGCGGCACTGCCCCTGATCGGCGTCTCGAGTCCGGTTTCCATGCGCTGCGAGCGTCAGGCGGGCACCGTCAGGCAGCGTCCCCGGCCGAAATGGCTCTCGTCGACCGCACCGTTCTCGTAGAGCACGGCGCCGCGGGACACGGTGAGCACCGGCCAGCCCCTGAGCTTCCAGCCTTCGTAGATGCAGGTTCCCTTGCCCGTGTGCTCGACCATGCGCTCCTCGTCGAGGTCGACCAGCACCAGGTCGGCATCGAAGCCGACCTCGATGTTGCCCTTGCGCGGCCACAGGCCGAAGCGGCGTGCAGGATTGGCGGAGTTGATCTGCACCAGGCGTGACAGCGGCAGGCCGCGCTGATGGACGCCGAAGTGCAGCATCAACGAAAGCTCCCAGGGGAAGGACACCACGCCGGGCAGTTCGGTCCAGAGGTCTTCCAGCTTCTTCGGCATGAAGGGGACGTGGTCGGTGCCCAGGCTGTAGACGGAGCCGTTCAGCACGCCGCGCCACAGGCCCTCCTGTTCCTCCTTGTCGCGCAGCGGTGGCGAAATCTTGGCGCGCATGTCGAGGTCGCTGTCGTAGGCGGTGCGCGTCAGGTAGTGGGGGCAGGTCTCGACCGTGACGTGCACCCCGCGCGCCTGCGCCTCGGCAGCCAGCACCGGTCCCATGCCGACGGAGGTATGGACCAGGTGCAGCGAACAGCCGGTACGCTCGGCCAGGAAGATCATGCGGCGGATGGTCTCCACCTCGCAGAAGGCAGGGCGCGATTCGGTGTAGGCGCCCAGGTCCTGCCGGCCGGTCGCCTTGATCTCGTTCTTCAGCCAGGAGGCGATCTGCGTGTTCTCGCAGTGCACGTTGATCAGCGCGCCGGGAATCTTCGACAGGATGCGCATCGCCGCGTACACCCAGCCGTCGGTCGCGGGAACGATGCCGATCGGGTTGTCCGGCTCATAGCCGAAGTAGCACTTGAAGGAGCGCACGCCGGTCTTGGCGACGATCTCCGGGATCTCGGCGATGTGCTCCTCGCGCTGGATGCCGAAGTGGAACCCGAAGTCGATCATCGAGTTCTCCTCCCCGACGGCCTTGCGCTCCTCGTAGAACGGCAGGTAGGAAGGCTTCAGGTTGCGGATGTACAGCAGCGCCGTGGTCACGCCGCCCGAAGCCGCGGCGGCCATCTCCGTGCGCATGTCTTCCGCGTAGGGGTACTTGACGCCGAGGTGGCAATGCGGGTCGATGACGCCCGGCATCAGCACCCGGCCACCCGCGTCGATCTCGCGATGTCCCTTGGGCAGGGCGCTGTCGGCGCCCGTCATGATGATCTTTCCGTCCTTCACGGCCACGCCGCCGTGGAACTCCCCGTCATGGCGCACCACTCGCGCGTTGCGAATCACCAGATCGGCTTGGCTCATTGCCTTCTTTCCTTCAGGATGGTGTCGATGCGGCGGTGCACGCCGCTCCATTGGCTGCGGCCCACCGTAATGGGTGCGCGCGCGCCGAGGCCGCGCGCCCAGACGAACTTGAGCCCCAGTTCCTGTGCGGCGTCGCGATCGATGCCCCCCGGGGGCGCGGCCAGGTCGACCAGCAAGGCGTGCGGGGGCAGCTTCTGGAGGTGCTCGCGTCCCAGCACGCGCGCCGGCACACTGGAGATGACGATGTCGGTGCCGGGCAGGACGCCCGCCAGGGCGGACAGCTCGTGCGACTCGGCACCGGCCGCATGCGCAGCGGCGCGCTGAACGGCATTGCGTGCCGCGACGTGGACGCGCGCGCCGAGCGCCAGCAGCGTGTGGGTGACCAGGGAGCCGATGGTGCCCTGCCCCACCAGGCACACCTTGGCCCTGTGGATGGTGATGTCGGTGTTCTCGATCAGCACCTTGAGCATGCCCTCGACGATCGCCGGGCCGCGCAGCAGCATCAGGTCCTCGTCCCACTCGTACTCGTGCAGCGTGATGCCGACGGCCTCGCAGTGCGCCTTGAGCTTGGGGTCGGCCCAGCCCAGGACGATGTGGCCCGGGCGGCGCATGGCGCCGAGCATGGCGGCGTCGGGAATGATGCGCTCGGCGCACTGCGGCGCGAACAGCGCGCCGTCGGGTGCGATACCGGGGATCGGGAACAGCGCGATGTCGGCGCCCTCCAGCGCCTCGCGCGCACCGGCCGTGTGGCGGACCCCTTCGATGCCCTGTTCGGGCCACGGGAAGCCATAGGCGCGCACCTCGGCCCCCGCGGCCACTGCGCAACGCGCGATCTCCTGTTCGCGTCGATCGCCGCCGACGATCGCGATCACGGCCTGGTCCCAGTTCATGGCTGCTGCCTCACATGTTGTAGAAGTTCATCGATGGACATTCCGGCGATGCCCATCGCCGCGGCGGTGCGCCCGCCCTTGGCGTAGTCGATGCCGACCAGCGCCTGCGCCAGCGTGAAGAGCGATCGCGCCACCGGCGTCGCGACGCCGGCGATGGCCGCCAGCTCCAGAAAGGGCAGCAGGCCGTGCCCGAAGTCCTCGCGGTAGTAGCGGTGCTGGAGCGAGTCGGGGCCCTTGATGCGCCTGTTCGCTTCGCCGCCGGCGATCGCAGCCATGAAGTCCTGCGTGTCCTCGACCGATGACTCCACGGTGCCGATCAGCTTCATTTCCTCGATGAGGTTCGGCAGGCGATGACCGAAGGCAGCGGCAACCGCAAGGCGTTCGTCGTCGAGCGCGCGCATGGTGCGCGAGACGCCGGGCGTCATGGCCTGCACGTAGAACGTGAAATCGCCCTGCGTCGCCTCGACCCAGGCCGCAGCGAGCACGGCGCCTGGCGGATGCAGCACCAGGTTGGCATTGGCCAGCGCGGAGGCGAGCACGTCGCCGACGGGCGAAGCGCCGGGGAAGAGCATGCAGGCGGCGGCCAGCGCCGCGTCGCCGCCAGGCAGCGCCGCCGCGCGGACCTGGCGGGCGCGCCCGGTGACGGTCACGCCGTCGGGCTGGTACTTGCGCGCCACATAGGTCAGGGTGGAGAACTCGGCAATGGGCGGCAGGTCGGCACGCACCTCGCGCCACGCATGCGCGAACTCCAGAGCGCCGCCGGTATGGCCCGGGTTCAGGACGACCGGTCGGTTGGCGGGCCAGCCCACGGCAGCCAAGGCGCGCGCGACCGGCGCATGGGAAAAGGTCGGCAGCGCGACGACCGCGGCGTCGGCGCCATCGATCGCCGACTTCAGGTCGGCGGTGATCCGTTGCGGGCGGGCAATGCCCGTGCCCAGCACGCCGTCATAGCGGACGCCTTCCAGCACCTGGAAAGGCGCGAGCGTTTCGGCAGACCGGTTCCACAGAACCACCTCGTGGCCGGCCAGCGTGAGTTCGGCCACGGCCGCGGCGCCGCCGGCGCCGGCGCCCAGAATCGAAACTTTCATGGTGTGCCTTCAGTGAGCGACCAGGACGCCCTTGGCCTCGAACATCTCCCGCACCTGCCGCACGTGGTGCTGGAAGGCGGGGTTTTCGTGGATGCCGCTCCAGCGGCGCGGGCGCGGGATGTCGACGGCGAGGTCGAGGTCCACGCGGCCGGGCCGCGGGGACATGACGATGACCCGGTCCGCGAGAAACACCGCCTCGTCGATGCCGTGCGTGATGAACAGCACCGTGTTGCCCAGCCGCAGCCACATGGTCTGCAGATCCATGATCATCTGCTCGCGCGTCAGTGCATCGAGCGCGCCGAAGGGCTCGTCCATCAGCAGCAGGCCCGGCTCCTGGATCAGGGCGCGGCAGATGGCCACGCGCTGGCGCATGCCGCCCGAGAGCTCGAAAGGGAATTTGTTGTCGAAGCCCGCCAGGCCGACCTGGGCCAGCAGCGCGCGCGCACGGCTCGCGGCGGTGGCCCGGTCCTTGCCCTTGATCTCGATGGGCAGCAGCACGTTGTCGATGATGCTTCGCCAAGGAAGCAGCAGGTCCGACTGGAAGACCACGCCTGCCTTGGGATGCGGCTTGACGACCTCGTCGCCGTCGATGCGCAGGCGGCCCGAGGACACCGGGGTCAACCCGGCCAGCAGCGACAGCAGCGTGCTCTTGCCGCATCCGCTGGGCCCGACGATGGCCACGAAGCTGCCGGGGGCGATCTCGAGGTCGACCCGGTCGAGCGCCTTGACGTCGTCGCCGGCACGCACTTCATAGGTCTTGGAGACACCCTCGACCCGCACGTTGGCTGCATTGCTCATTTGGCACTTTCACGTTGATACGAAACCTTGGACTCGACCAGTGCCAGCACGAAGTAGAGAAGCACGCCGAGCAGGGAGATGGTGACGACGGTGGCGAAATTCAGCGTCGTGTCGAACTGCGAGTTCGCCTGCAGCTGCAGGTAGCCGAGGCCGCGTTCCGCGGCGATGTACTCGCCGATGATGGCGCCGATGACGGCCAGGGAGATGGCCACCTTCAGGCCGCCGAAGATGCTCGGCAGGGCGGCCGGCAACCGGACCTTGAAGAAGGTCTGCCATTCCGTCGACCCCATCGAGCGCACCATGTTCACCAGGCCCTTGTCGAGGGACTGGAGGCCCACCACGGTCGAGATCACGATGGGAAAGAAGGAGATCAGGAATGCCAGGCTGATCTTGGGCCACCAGCCATAGCCGAGGTAGAGCACCAGCAAGGGGGCCAGCGCGATCTTCGGCACCGTCTGCAGCGCCACCAGCAGCGGATAGACCGCACGCTCGAACGCCTTCGAGTAAAAGATCGCCAGCGCCAGGGGAATTCCTATCAGCACCCCGGCGAGGAAGCCCGCGAGCACCTCGAGCAGCGTGATGTACGAATGGGCGGCCAACAGATCGAAATCGGTCACGATCCGCTTGCCGATCGCAAGCGGGGTCGGCAGCACGAATTCCGACAGGCCCAGCAGCGGGACCGAGAACTGCCACAAGACCAGGATCGCCACGGCGAGCAGCACGGAGGCGTAACGCTCCGTGAAGCTGCCGCCGGCGCGCTTCTTCCTGGGCTTGCGCGCGGTGTGCATCGGGACGGCTTGGGTGTGCTTGAGTTCAGTCATGCGATGGCCTTTCTTCACAGGGCGGGCAACAGGTCGTTGGTGAAGAAGGTCTCGACGGGCTTGGGCGTCCCGATCGCCTCGTCGGTCTTGAGAAGGTCCAGTGCCTGCGAGATGGCCTTGCCATCGATCCACCCGACGGGCTTGCCTGGCACGCCCGGGACCGCTTCCATCGTCGCGCGCACCTGTGCCTCCACGACCTCCTGTGGCGGGCTGCCCTGCCAGGTCTTCATCAGGGCTGTCGCCGCTGCCTTCGGGTCCTTGCGGGTCGCAGCGATGCCTTCGTTGACCGCCGCCAGGTAGCGCCGAAGGACTTCCGGCCGCTTGGCGATCGCCGCATTGCTCGATACCGCGGCCAACCCCGGGATGGCAAGGCCATGCTGCGCCAGGTCCAGGACCGGGAATTTGGCGCCGACCTTGGCTTCGAGCACCGGAAGGTCGCTCGTGCGGTAGACGCTCACCGCGTCGACCTGCTTCTGCAGGAACTGCGGAACGCGCGACTGCGCGTCCATCTGGATCTTCTTGACCTTGCCGCAGTCGATGCCATTGACTGCACAAAAGACGGCCAGGTAAGAAGTGCCCGTTTCTCCCACCGCGTGGGCGATCGTCTTGCCTTCCAGATCCTTCGGCTGCGCCACCGGCTTGTCGGGCTGCGAGATCAGCACCACCGGCGTGCGGGGATGGTAGAGCGCGACGATCTTGACCGGCATGCCCTTCTGGATGGCGGAAACCGCAAAGATCGCAGGCATCACCACCACGTCTTCCTGTCCCTGCAGCAAGGCGCCCAGCGCCGCCGGCGCGCCCGCGCCCTCGCCCATGCGCACGGCCAGGTTCTTCGATGCGTAAAGGCCCTGTTCCTGGGCCAGATAGAGGTGCGCGTACTCGCCCTTGAGCTTCCAGCTGAAGCGCACGTTCACGGGGTCCGTCGCCCAGGCGGCGGACGTCGAGACCAGGAGCGCTGCCAAAGCAGCCCTTCTGAGATGTGAGCTCAAGGAAATGCCGGATCGCAGGAGTCGCATGGAATACCGCCCGTGAGGTTGAGTGTGTAAAGAAACCAGTCCTTGCCCTCGCAGCCCGGGAGGCTTAGGGTTCGGGTGGCGCAGATGTAAACTCGGCTTGATCACAGAGTGTGATCACACATATAATCACACACAATCGGGTTAACCCTCATCACGGCAACCAACGAGAGAGTCCATGGAACAGATCGCCGAACGCATTCGACAACCCGCCTCCGAGGCACCGAGCAAACGCGCGCGCGGCAGCGTCCCCGAGGAAGTGTTCCAGCGCCTTCGTCGCGGCTTGATGGTGGGTGCCTTCGCGCCCGGCCAGGTGATGAGCCTGCGCAAGCTCGCCAGCAGCTTCGGCACCAGTCCGATGCCGGTGCGGGACGCGCTGGCGCGGCTGGTGGTCATCAATGCGCTGGAGGCCACGGCCAGCGGATCGGTTCGCGTACCGAGACTCACGCCCAAGAAGCTGAAGGAGCTGTTCGCGGTGCGGGAGCTGATCGAGGGCATGGCGACCGAGATGGCGTGCCGCAATTGCACGCCGGCATTGCTGAGCACGCTGACCGCGATCAACGAAGAGTTGCTCGGGGCCATCGCGAAGCGCAATCTGCTTGGCTGCCTGTCCTCGAACCAGCGCTTTCATTTCACGCTGTATGAGGCGTCAGGCACCGAAGTGGTCATGCCGCTGATCGAATCGTTGTGGCTCCAGTTCGGCCCGACCATGTATTTGTCACTGCTGTCGCCGAGTACCCCCTGGGACGCTTCCGCGCACGTCGAGATCCTCGAAGGCCTGCGCACCAGGAAGCCCGCGATGGCCAAGCAGGGCGTGCTGCGGGACATCCGCACCACGGGCAGCACGCTCGCCCCTGCCCTCAGCGAACCCAACGCCGACGACCTGCTCTCTGCCCCGCTCGACGATCTCTATTTCGGCAACTGACCCCTACTCCCAAGGACACCAGACAATGACAACCCAAGGAATCGAAGCACGCCTGGCCGAACTCGGCATCGAACTGCCGAAGGCAGTCGCTCCCGCCGCCAACTATGTGCCGGCCCGCAGGAGCGGCTCGCTGATCTACATCGCGGGCCAAGTGCCGACCGCCGGCGGCAAGGACCAGTACGTCGGCAAGGTCGGCCAGGACGTCTCGATCGAGGATGCTCAGAAGGCAGCGCGCCTGTGCGCGATCAACATCCTGGCCCAGCTGCGGACGGCGCTGGGCGGCAGTCTGGATGGCGTCGCGGGCTGCGTGCGCCTCGGCGGCTTCGTCAATGCCACGCCCGAGTTCGGCGACCATCCCAAGGTGATCAACGGCGCCTCCGACCTCATGGTCGAGGTGTTCGGCGATGCCGGCCGGCATGCACGCGCGGCGGTCGGCTGCAACTCGCTGCCGCGCAATGTGGCCGTCGAGGTCGACGCGATCTTCGAGCTGGCCTGACGATGGCGCACGCCGTGCCCCAGGCTGACGGCCGGGTGCCGGTCCACGTGCTGACCGGTTTCCTCGGCAGCGGCAAGACCACGCTGCTGCGCCAACTTCTGAGCGATCCCGGCCTGGCGGACACCGCAGTGGTCATCAACGAGTTCGGCGAGGTCGGACTCGACCACCTGCTCGTGCGCGAGGTCGCCGAGGACGTCGTGCTGCTGAGTTCGGGCTGCCTGTGCTGCTCGGTGCGTGACGACCTGGTGTCGACGTTGGCCGAGTTGCATGCGCAGATGCGCGCCGGCAGGATTCCCGCCTTCACGCGGATCGTCGTCGAGACCACCGGGCTGGCCGATCCGGCGCCAATCATGCAGGCGATCCTGAGCGAGTCGTCCCTGGTGGCGTGGTCCCGTCTGGGCCTGGTGATCACGACCGTGGACGCCGTCAACGGCGAGCAGACGCTGGGCCGGCATCGCGAGGCCAGGCAGCAGCTGTCGACGGCCGACCGGCTGATCCTGACCAAGACCGACCTGGTCGGTGAAGCCGAAGGCGATGCGCTGGGCGACAAGCTCCGCGCGATGAATCCGTCGGCGAGCCTGCTCGTCTCTCGCAAGGCGCAGTTGCCCGCCGCCGACATTCTCCGGGAGCCGGACGGGCGATGGCGGACACCCGCGCCGGCCCAGCTCGGCCCCATCTTCGACACCGTCCCGGACGCGCCGGCGCAGCTGCAGGCGCAGGCGCACGGGGGCGGGCACGATGACGCGATCAAGACCTTCACAGTGGCGCTTCGGCAGCCGGTGGAGTGGTCCGGCTTCGTCGAGTGGCTGGAGCTGCTGCTCGCCAGCCGCGGCGATTCGATCCTGCGCGTGAAGGGCCTGCTGGCAGTCGACGACGACGATCGCCCGATGGTCGTCCAGGGCGTGCAGCACGTGCTTTACCCGGTCGAACGCTTGCCGGCGTGGCCGCAGGCGACCGCGGCGCCTGGCTGGATCGTCTTCATCGCGCGCGACCTGACGCAGCGGGCGATCGAGAACTCAATCCAGAGCGTCTATCAGGCCCGCGTGGCCTGAGTGCGGCGCGCTCGCAGCGGCGGCCGCGGCCGTCGGTGCGACGACGCGTCCGCGCCGCAGCAGGACGCGGCCCTCGGGGCGCCTCGCGAGCGCGTCGTCGAAGGATGAGGCCGGCACCAGGAGCAGATCCGCCACGTCCCCGACGTCGATGCGCCGACGGCCGCCGCAGATCAGCGCACCAAGTTCCTCCGCGGCATCGACGTGCGCGGCCATTGCACCGATGAAGCCGGTCTCGAGCATGTCGCCGTCGCCGAACGGAAAGAACCAGTCCCTGACGTTGTCGGTGCCGAAGCGCACCGCCACGCCCGCCTTCAGCGCATCGACCACGGGCGCCAAGCCGCGCAGGCACGGCGCACCGTCGCCCCGCGACTGAAGGTAGAGATTGAGTTCGGGCAGCACCACCAGCACGATGGCCGCCTCGGCCATCCGGTCCAGCAAGCGGCGCGCTTCGTCGCGTGGCATGGCCGAGAGCACGCAGGCGTGGCTGACCGTCACGCGGCCCTGCAGCCCGCGAGCCAGGGTGCCGTCCACCAGCCGGTGAATCAGCGCGTTCGACGCTTCGAGGTGTTCGTCGAGGTGGACGTCCAGCGGCACCTCCAGCGCGAGCGCCGCGTCCAGCAGCGCCTCCAGCGCGGCCACGGGTCGGGCACTGAGCGCAGGAACGGCACCGATGAGCGAAGCGCCCTGCCCCACCGCCTCGGCGAAGAGCGGCCCTGTCTCCGGCTCGCTCGGGTCCGCGGCCGCGCTCGCGAAGGCGACGACCTCGACGTCGAGGGACGCGCGCACGTCCGCCGCGGCCGCGAGGACGCCTTCGATCGCGCGCATGCCGGTGACGGGATCGATGTCGGTGTGTGTGCGCACCGAGGAGACGCCATGCGCGATCGACCTGTCGAACAGCCTGGCGGCGCGCGCGCGAGCGACCTCGGCGCTCGCGTCAGCCCGCTCGCGCCTTGCGCAGGCCACGGCATCGCCCAGGGATGCCGGTCGCTGCGACGATGCGGCATATGCTCGGTTCGCATGTGCATGCAGGTTGACCAGCGAAGGCATGGCCAGCCAGCGCGGCGGCGCCGCACTGGCCGAGGACAAGACGGCCCGCACACGCTCTCCCTCGAGCGCCAGGTCGAAGCTGCCCGCCCGGTCGACGAGCGCCACGGAGCGGATGACCCGCATCAGTTGCCGCTGTCGTACAGCGTGGTCGTGGTCTCGACGTTCTCGTCGTGCAGCCCGGCGCGCTCGACCGCGGCCGCGGCCAGCTCCCTGGCCTTGCGGCGCAGTGCCGGCTCGTCGACACCATGCACCTTGCCCTCGCTGTAGAGCGTCTTGCCGTCGACCCAGGTCTGGGTGATCGAGGCGGTCGATGCGGAGAAGACAAGCGCCTGCAGCGGATCGTGGAACGGGGTCCACTCGACGTGATCGAGGTCGAACAGGATGAAGTCGGCCTTCTTCCCGACTTCGAGGGAGCCGATCTCGTGGTCCCACATCGCGGCCTTGGCGCCTTCGATGGTGGCTGCGCGCAGCGCCTGGCGAGCGGTGAACACGTCGGGCTTCATGCGTGCGTCCTTGAACATGCCGGCGACGATCAGCATCTGGCGCATCAGGTTCATGTTGCCGGCCGCCGACACGCCGTCGGTGCCCAGTCCGACCGTGACACCGGCGGCGACCATCTCCGGATACTTGCCGATCGCGGTCGCACCCTTGCCGAGCTTGAAGGACGAGCAAGGGCAGAACGCGACCTTGGCGCCTCGGCGCGCCAGCAGCTTCACTTCCTCGTCGCTGACGGCGGCGCCATGGGCGATGACCAGGTTGGCGCCGATGCCACCGGCGCGGTCGATGCGCGTGATCGGCCAGCATCCGTACTTGTCTTCACAGACTTTCGCTTCCTCGATCGAGGTCGCCAGGTGGTAGGTGGTGCCGACGCCGAGCCGCTCGGCCAGCTTCTGCGCACCGACATGGAGTTCCAGCGTGCAGGGTTCCTTGCCCTCGATGTTCACCCAGCATCGCACGCGGCCGTCGAGGGCGCCGTCGTACTTGCGCACGCAAGCCTCCAGTTCCGCGAGAGCCGCCTCGGCGCTCGGGAAGAAGTGGTGCCGCGCCATCTCTTCGGTCCACCCACGCGGCAGCTCGGGCGGCGGATTGTCCGCCGCATGGCGGCCGGTCACGCCACGGATGCCGGTCTTCTCCATCGCCCGCACCGTGATGCCGGGGTCGTACTGCGATCCCATGTCGATGAAGCAGGTGGTGCCGTTGCGCAGCATCTCGGTGATGCCGAGCAGCGCGCCCCAGTACTCGTCTTCCTCGGTGATGTGCGCGTAGAAGGGCTTGGCCCAATGGAAGACCCACGCCCTAGTGTTCAGGTTATCGGGGAACACGGCGCGCGACAGTGTCTCGGACAAATGGACGTGGCTGTCGACGAAGCCCGGGCAGATGCCGAGCATGCGCCCGTCCATCACGCGGTCGAAGTGCTCGCCGCGATGCCGTGCCGCGACGTCGGCGGCGGGGCCGATGTCGACGATGCGGTCCTTGTCGACCAGGATGCTGGCGTCGCGCACCACCCTGTCGTCGGCATCGACGAGGAATGCGAATTCAAGGTGCTCGATGAGCGTGCGCATGGGGACCTTTCCTGGTTGAAGTTGTCGGTTCGCGCTCAGCCCTTGACGACCAGCAGCTTGTCGGTGTCGGCGTAGTCGGAGAGCAGCTCGCAGCCCTTGGCGGTGACCACCAGCATGTCCTTGTTCTGCATGCCGAAGCCATGCCCCGTTTCATAGCACAGCGGCTCGAAGCCGAGCACCATGCCCTCCTCGATCAGCGCGTCGCTCCCGGGCCGGCCCAGCACGGGCGTCTTGCCCAGGTATGGATCCTCGTGCAGGTGCAGGCCGATGCCGTGGCCGACGAAGGAGATCGGCGGCAGGTCCATTTCGGACAGCTTGGCGATGAAGGCGTCGTAGATCGCGCGGCAGCTCGCGCCGGGCTTCACCATCTCCATGATCTGGTACTTGCAGTCCACCAGGTGCTGCCAGATGGCTTCGGCCTTGGGCGGCGCCTCGTGCACGACTGCGGTGCGGCACACGCCCGCCTGGTAGCCGTCGATCACGGAGAAGATCTCGACGCGGCAGACGTCCCGCGGCTTGAGCCTGCGCTCGCTCGGGCCGACATTGGGCAGCATGCTGCGCTCGCCTGTCGCGATGATCATCAGCTTGAAGTGCTCGGCCCCGAGGGCGTAGACGTTGCGGGTGAGGTGCCCGGCGATGTCCATCTCCGAATCGCCCGCCTTCACCGACGCGAGCGCATCGGTGATCGCCTGGTCGGCGATGCGCGAAAGGCGGCGCAGCAGCGCGATCTCGTCCGGTGTCTTGAGCTGGCGCAGGCGCGCGAGGATCTGTTCGCAGTGCTCCAAACGCGCCTCGGGGAGCGCCTTCTGCAGGCGCGCCAGGTCGCCAGCGGGCAGGTAGTCCATCTCGATGCCGATGCGGCCGCGCGCAAGACCCAGCTTCCCGAGCTGGTCGGCCAGCACGAGCATGGCGTCGTCCGTGAACTCGGCCCAGATGCGCGTCGGCACGTCGGGCGCGCGGCGCTTCACGGTGCTGGCTTCCATGTCGACGGAGAACAGCTCCACGCGGGCGTCGGCCGTGACGATTGCCATGGCGTGGCGGTGCCTGATCAGCGGCTGCGAGGGGACGATGAAGCCGGTCGCATAGGCATAGTTCTCGGGGGAGCACGACACCATGGCGTCGAGCCCGTGCTCGGCGATCGCCTTGACCTGCCGCTCGATGATTGCTTTGCGCATCTGGAAACCCTCAGTGAATGTTGTGTGCCGGCGGCGCGTTCAGTCGCGCACCGTGTACTTCTCGACCTTGGCGAGATCGACGTCGATGCCCATGCCGGGCCCGGTCGGCACCTCGATGCCGCCGTCGACCATCTGCATCGGCAGGGCGATGAGGTCGTCGCGGTAATAGATGCCGCCGACCTGGCCCTTCTGCCACTCGGCGGGCGTCGACACGGGGACCACGCAGGACAGCGTGGCGGCCGGCGCCGCGGCGGCAAGGTGGATGTTGGCGAGGTTGCCGACGCCGGTTTCCACCGAGCCGTTGACGTTGCAGATGATCCCGGCGGCGCGGCACACAGCGGCGACCTCCATCGCCTTGTAGAGCCCGCCGGGCTTGGTGCTGTAGATGGAGACGATCTGCGCTGCGCGCTGCTCGCTGATCTGGATCGCATCATGGGCGTTCCAGGCCGATTCATCGGCCATCACGGGAGGATCGATCGCACGCGCGACCTCCGCGATGCGCTCGATGCCCATCACCGGCTGCTCGACGTACTTGAGCCGGTACGGCTCCATCGCACGGACGGTGGCGATCGCCTCGCCTGGCGTGCGATAGCCTTCGTTGGCGTCCACGCACAACTCCACCGCATCGCCGACGGCCGCCCGGACGGTGCGCACCATGTCGATGTCGCGCTTCGCGTCCACGCCGATCTTGATCTTGATGGTCTTGATGCCTTCGGCCGCGACCTGTGCGACCTCCTTCTCGGCCTCCGCGATCGGGATCAGCCCGATCGAGTGGGTCACCATGATGCGCGAGCGCGCCTTGCCGCCGAGCAGCATGTGCACAGGAAGGCCGAGCCAGCGGCCGGTGACGTCGTAGGCGGCGAACTCGACCGCGGCCTTGGCGTAGGGATACCCGCGGATCACCGAGTCCATGCGGGCATGCATCTCGGCGAAGTTGCCCAGCTCGACGCCGACAAGCACGGGCGCGAGGTACTTCTCGATGACCGTCTTGACGATCGTCGTGGACTCGCCGAAGTAGCGGCCGAACTCGCCGCCCCAGTCCTTCAATGCAGGAGCCTCGCCCCATCCGACGCGGCCGTCGCTGTCGACCACGCGCGTCAGCAGGTAGCGGCCGATGGATTCCGTCAGCCCGGTCCATTTGTGCTCCCGCCGCGTGGGAAGCTGAACCAGCAGCGTGTCTATGGACCGGATCGTCGGCATCGATGGAACTCCTCGCAAGGGTTGTGTCGGGCCCGGGCAGCCCATCTGCCGGAACCTTTACTGTGATCACAGTGTGTGATCAAATAATGTGATTGTCAATAGTGGCTTCAGCCCGGGCACCAGGCGGGATGGAAGCAGTTTGAAACCCGGCAAGGAGCCTCCGGTCATGGTCATCGAGATCACCAACTACTACGCGTTGCCTGGCCTGGCCGACGCGGTTCTGGCACAGCGTCGGCTGGCCAGCGAAATCCGGACGCGACTCGGACTGCCGGCGGGGCGCATCTTCAAGAAGCTCGAGGGGGCGGGCCCGGACGTGCGTTGGGAGTGCGCGTTCGATTCGCGCGCAGACTACGAGCGCGACCTGGCTGTGCGCGGCGCCTCCGAAGAGTTCACGCACGCGCGGCAGGACATGCACAAACTTCTGGACCGCTTCGAGCGCAACCTGCAGGAGCAAGTGCCATAGTCGTCACGTATGAGGCCGGCCCCAGGTGCGCCAGCAGCTGGAAGTTCCTTGCGCCACCCGCACCGCCAGGCAATGGGAATACCTGCCGGTCGTTGAGGCCGGCTTCGGCGACGACGACCTGCTACGTGCGTGATGGCGGCTGGCACCGTGACGGCCTGGCTGGCCGGGCGCGCCGCGGCCTCGCGCGATGCGGTGCTGGCGGTCAAGGAAGATTGGTAGGTCGCTATCTCAACCCCACCTGCCGGTCCGCCATGTTGACCAGCTGAACCAGCGCCGGGCCGATGGTCTTCAGCAGGTCCGCCGGCTTCGCCCGGTAGCCCGGCACTGCGCAGTTGAACAGCAAGCGCCTCGAACCGTAACGGATGTTCGAAGCAACGCCGACGGCGAGTACCCCCAGCCCGGCATCGCCCATGTTGATGGCGAAGCCGCGCTTGCCGTAGTTCGCCAGGCTGTCCTTCAGGCCTTGGGTGCTGCGTGCATATTCGTCGGCACGCTCCTGCCGCGCACGCGCCAGGAAGCGGTTGCGCTCCGCCGCCGTGAGCTGAGCGAGCCAGGCGCGGCCCATCGCGGTCTCCGCGATGCCGCGCACGGCTCCGACGCCAGGCCGCTTGAGCGTGCCGTGCTCATGCGCGCACGTTTCGACGTACACCACGTCGAGGTCCATCGCCACGCCTACCGACACTGCGCCTTCGAAGCGGTCGGCCGTCGACTGCAGCGCGGGCCGCAGTTGCGCGAGCAGCGGTGTGTTGATCACATACGGATAGCCCAATGTCACGGCAGCAGGTCCGATGAAGTAGCGATCCAGCCGGTCATCGTGGTCGAGGAATCCGAGCGCCTGCAAGCTTCGGCAGAGGCGACTGACAGTCGGCCTCGGAAGCCCGAGGCGTTCGGCGAATTCGCTGTTGGCGTGAGCCCGAGGATCCTTCACAAAGCTCTGCAGGATCATCAGTCCCTTGGCCAGCGTCCCGGAGAAGTTCGGATCGTCTTCGCGCACCCGCCGAAGGTCCTGCTGGTCCTTGAGCTGGTGCACGGCGCGGGGTTGTCGCATGGGCCGATTCTCGGCGTTTCGCAGAAAAACCGAATCGTCGTTTCAATATCTGAAACGCGTGTTCAGTCTTGGACGACTGCCGGCCTACAGTGCGCCGCATGATTCGTGATCAAGCCCACCTCGACACCCTGCTCGCCGACACCCGACGCCTCGTGCGCAAGCGTTGGCACCCGCTTGAAGACCAGGTGGACCGGACCGGTGAGATCCCACCCGCCTTTGTCGACGAGCTGCGTCGCGAGGGCTTCTTCGGCTGGAGCATTCCCGAGGCGTACGGCGGACTGGGTCTCACGGCCGAAGAACTGGTGCTGTGCGCCATGGAGCTTTCGCAGTCGTCCGTGGCGCTGCGCGCGCGCGTCGGCACCAACACCGGGATCGGCTCCGAGGCACTCGTGGCCGACGGCACCGAAGCGCAGAAGGCCCGCTGGCTGCCGCGAATGGCGCGTGGCGAGCTCACCGGCTGCCTCGCCCTGACGGAGCCGGACGCAGGCTCCGAAGCCACCAACATCCAGACCACGGCACGAAGCGACGGCGACCACTACATCCTGAACGGCACGAAGCGCTTCATTACCAACGCCCCGGTCGCCGACGTGTTCACCGTGATCGCGCGGACTGAGGAGAACACGCGGGGAACCGCGGGCCTGACCGCCTTCCTGGTGGAGCGCGGCCCGGGCCTGCGCACCGGCGAGCCGTACCGCAAGATGGGCCAGGCGGGCTCGCCCGTGTCCGATGTGGTCTTCGAGGATTGCCGCGTGCCCGCCGGCCAGGTCATCGGCGAGAAGGAAGGCGTCGGCTTCCAGACGGTCATGAAGGTGCTGAACAAGCAGCGGCTGCACCTGGCCGCGCTGTGCACGGGACCCGCGATCCGCATGCTGGATCTGGCCATGGCGCACACCTCGAGGCGCAAGCAGTTCGGCCAGCCGGTGGCCAGCTTCCAGCTGGTGCAGGCCATGATCGCCGACTGCCGTACCGAGATCTTTGCCGCGAGATCGATGATCCTGGAGGCCGCCCGCGCGCGCGACCGCGGCGAGGACGTCGCGCTCACCGCCTCGATGTGCAAGTACTTCGCCTCGGAGATGTGCGGGCGCGTGGCCGACCGTTGCGTGCAGATGTTCGGCGGCTCCGGCTACATCGCGGATTTCAGCCCCATCGAGCGGTACTACCGTGACGTGCGCCTGTTCCGGTTGTACGAGGGCACCAGCCAGATTCACCAGCTGAACATCGCCAAGCTGACGCTGCGCGAGCACGAGGCGGGTCAACGATGAACCTCATGGACGTGGAGCAAGACGCCGGGCTGGCCGAGTTGCGCCAGCGTGTTCGTGCCTTCGTGGCGCAGCACGCCATCCCCCTCGAGACGCGGGCCCACGTGCACGACCCGCAGGGCCTGGACACCGCGCTGGCACAGCTGCGGCCTATCGCCCGCGGTCTGGGGCTCTATCTTCCCCAGTTGCCGCGCGAGCACGGCGGGCTGGGCCTGAACTGGGTCGAGCGCACCGTCGTGCTGGAAGAGGCTGGCCGCAGCTATCTGGGTCCCGGGGCATTGAACTGCGCCGCCCCCGACCAGCCGAACATGATCAGCCTGCTGCGCCAGGGAACCCCTGAGCAACGGCGCGCCTACCTCGGCCCACTCGCGGCCGGGGAGATCCGTTCCTGCTTCGCCATGACGGAGCCGGCGCCCGGCGCGGGATCCGATCCGTCGATGCTGAGCACGCGTGCCGAGCGCCGGAGTGGCGGCTGGGTGATCAACGGCCGCAAATGGTTCATCACCGGCGCGGTCGGAGCGCGCTTCGCCATCGTGCTCGCGAAGGCCGAGGCCGGGCCCACGCAGTTCATCGTCGAAGCCTCGAACCCGGGTTTTCGCCTCCTGCGTGCCATCCCCGCCATCGATCCCTATGCGATCGGCGGCCACGGCGACATCGAGTTGGCGGATTGCTTCGTGGCCGACGACGCCGTGCTCGGTGAAGCGGGGCAGGGATTCGCCTACGCGCAGCAACGGCTCGAACCTGCGCGGCTTTCGCACTGCATGCGCCTGCTGGGACGGGCGCGGCGCGCCCTCGAACTCGCGCAGGACTACGTCAACGAGCGCCGCTCATTCGGCGAGCGCCTGGCCGATCTGCAGCAGGTGCAGGCGATGGTGGCTGACTGCCACATGGACCTGCACGCCAGCCGGCTGATGACGCTCGATTGCGCAGCGCGCATGGACGCCGGCCTGCCCGTCAAGACCGAATCGGCCATGGCCAAGGTGTTCGTGTCAGAGGCGCTGTATCGCGTCGCGGACCGGTCCGCGCAACTGATGGGAGCGCTGGGCATGTCCGAGGACGCGCCTGTGTCGCTGATCCTGCGGGAGCTGCGTCCCTTCCGCATCTACGACGGCGCTTCCGAGCTGCACAGGTCCACGCTCGGGCGCCGGTTTCTCTCATCCAAAACAGGAGACATCCGATGAACCCTCATTTCATTCGCCGCGCCGCCATCGCACTGGCCGCCGCGCTCGCTGCCGGAGCCGCCCTGGCCGCCTATCCCGAACAGCCGATCAAGCTGATCGTCCCGTTCCCGGCAGCCGGCAGCACGGACCTGGTGGCCCGTACGCTCGCGGTCGACCTCGGCGCGGCACTCGGACAGCAGATCGTGGTCGAGAACAAGTCCGGTGCCGGTAGCCTCATCGGCTCGGAGTTCGTGGCCAAGGCGCAGCCGGACGGCTACACCATCCTGATGGCCGGGCTCACCAACGTGTTCCTTCCCTACGTCCACAAGGATCTCAAGTGGAGTCCGGTCGACGACTTCGTCGGCATCGGGCTGGTGGCCGACCTGCCCAACGTGATCGCGGTCAACGCCAAGACGCCGTACCAGAAGCTGTCCGATCTGATTGCCGCGGACAAGGCCAGACCGGGCTCGCTGTCGTTCGGCTCCGCCGGCGTTGCCACCCCCTCGCACCTGGTGTGCGAGATGGTGAACCACCAGACGAAGACCAAGCTGCAGCATGTGCCCTACAAGGGCAACGCGCCGGCCGTCAACGACCTGATGGCAGGCCATATCCCGGTGATGTGCAACAACCTCGGTGGCACCCTCCCCTACATGCAGAGCGGGCAGATCCGCATCCTGGCGCAGACCGGCAAGACGCGTTCGGCGTCGGTGCCTGACGTCCCCACGTTTGCCGAGCTGGGCCTGCCCGGCCTCGATGCGGGCCTGTGGATGGGGCTCGTCGCACCCAAGGGCACGCCGAAGAACGTGATCGACACGCTCAACCGGGCGCTCGCCAAGGTCCTGGCCACGCCTGCCATGAAGGAGAAGCTGGCGAAGCTTGGCGCGACCACGCTCAACCCGAGTGCGGCCGCCTTCGAGGAACGCCTCAAGGCCGACAAGGCGGCGTGGGACCCGGTGCTCAAGACGCTCGACCTGAAGACGAACTGATGCAGGAGACCGACTATCCGCTGCGGGGGATCCGCATCCTGGACATGGCGACCGTCCTTGCGGCGCCGTTTTCGGCCACGCTCTGCGGCGACATGGGGGCCGAGGTCGTCAAACTCGAACTACCCCAGGGCAACGACGCGCTGCGCGGCCTGGCGCCCGTGCACGAAGGTCACGCGCTGTTCTGGAAGACCGCCAACCGCGGCAAGCAGGGCATCTCGCTCGACGTGCGGCAAGCCGAAGGGCGTGAACTGTTCCTGCGGCTGATCGAGGGCTTCGATGTGCTGGTGGAGAACTTCCGCACCGGCACCCTGGACGGCTGGGGCCTCGACCTGGCGACGCTGCACGCGCGCAATCCGCGCCTGATCGTGCTGCGCCTCACCGGCTTCGGCCAGACCGGGCCCTACGCGCGCAAGCCGGGCTTCGCGCGCATCTTCGAGGCCATGAGCGGTTTCACGCACCTCAGCGGCGAGGCCGCCGGGCCGCCGCAGCACATGAACTATCCGCTTGGGGATGCCATCGCGGGCCTGTTCGGGGCATTCGCCATCGCCACGGCGCTGGCCGAGCGCAATACCAAGCCATGGGAGGAACAGCGTGGCACGGAGATCGACCTTTCGGCGACCGAAGCCCTGCTTCGCCTGCTCGACCCGCTCGCGGCGGAGTACAGGTTTTCCGGAGCGGCGCGCGACCGCACCGGCTCCCGCGCCGGGTACACCGCGCCTTCCAATGTGTACCGAACCGCGGATGGCGCGTGGGTGACGCTGGTGGGCTCGTCGGATCCGATCTTCGTGCGCCTCTGCGCGGCCATGGAGCAGCCCCTCCTGGCAACCGACCCGCGTTTCGACAACAACGTACATCGCACGCGGCACCACGTGGAGATCGATGACATTGTCGCGGCCTGGTGCGCGGGCCTGCCGCTGCAGGCGTTGTCTGCCCGGCTCGAGCGCCATGACGTGCCGTTCAGCAAGGTGTACTCCATCGCGGACGTGCTGGAAGACCCGCACTTTCGCGCTCGCGGTGCACTGATCGAACTTCAAGATCCGGAACTCGGGGCGATCCCTGCACCGGCGGTGGTTCCCAGATTCGTCGGTCGTACGTCGAACGTGCCCGCAGTGGGGCCTTCCACAGGGCAGGACAACGCGGCGGTGTACGGCTTGGTCGGAATCGGCCCGGAGGAACTGGAGCGCCTGCGTTCGCTACGAGTGATCTGACTGGTCGGCGCGGCGCGGCCGAGTGCGCGTGCAGGCCGCGCTCGCGGGCTGAACCCCATGAACCACACGGCCGCTCCGAAGGCGAAAGCACTGTAGCCGCAGGCGAAGGTACTCCAGTGCGACTGCACGGACTCTCGCGGCTCGCCATGACTGCGCTGGCGATGCCGGCCTCATGGGCGCAGTGGCGCAGTCACGTCGTGGTTCAACTACAAGGGGGTTCTCAAGCTCTGAGCCAGCGCGCCAGGCCGGTCACATCATCATCACGATCTTCCCCAATCATGTCGGCATCGGCGACCACCAGTTCGCGGAGAAACGTCTCAGCCGCTGTTTTCATGGTCTGTTCGCGCAAACCCGAATCTTGGAGGAGGTCCACACGGTTGGACAGAACGTCCAACTCGATGCGCGAGGTTCCATCACCGAGCACGAGTGCGCCGCTAGGAACCGGCTCGTATTTCTGCTTCGGAGCAAACTTTAGGACGGCTTCGGTGAAGGGTTGTCCGACACCTGCCCCTCGGGCGCACAGGCGGCGGCACGACAACGGCTTGAGGGCAGGTGTTGGATAAGCCCCCAGGGAGGAAACCGCGGAGTTCAGCGCAGGAGCTCGGTGGGGCACGAGCCTATGGCGATTCGAGCTTCGATGCGCGCACTGCTGGCGACGAGCGAGCTGATCAACGGGGTGAGAACGGGGGCAAGGGGCCGCGGATCGTGCCCGGCGCCTCGTGTCGCGCGGTGCGCAGCTGGGTGCGTCGAGGGGGGTTGCAGTTTGAGGACAAGGCGCCCCCTCATCGGCACTGGCAGATGAAGTGCGAGCGTGTGATGCGAAGAGCGACTTGGTGTTGCCATCATGGTGGTCGAAACTGCGCAGGGATGGTCTGGTCGCGCGTGAAGATCGCCAGAACAATCATGGGATGGCCGCAGCGCGGGCAGGTGAAGGTTGCCGAGACGGTGCCGGAGTCGACTTCGGCATCCGAGTCTGTCTTGACCTCCTGGTGCAGCAACTCGCGAGCGAGTGCGAGGCTGGCGGTGCGCGCTCCATTGGCCAGCAGCCCATAGTGGCGAATGCGATGGAAGCCGCTGGGCAGCACATGCAGCAGGAAGCGCCGCATGAATTCCAGGGCATCGAGCGTCATCGTCTTCAAGCGCGTGCGGCCCTTGGAGCGGTAGTCCTTCCAACGGAAGGTGATGCCGCCTTCGTCAAGAGAGATCAGCCGGCTGTTGGAGATCGCCACGCGGTGCGTGTAGCGCGACAGATAGGCCAACACCGCCCCGGGGCCTGCGAACGGGCGCTTGGCGTAGACCACCCATTCGCATTTGCGCAGAGGTGCGAGCCACTCTGTGAACGCCTTCGCGTCGGCCAGCGCGGCGTACTCGCCGAAGAATTGCAGCCGGCCGGTTCGGTGCGCGTTCTGGAGCTCTTCGAGGAAGCGTCGCCGGAAGTGGCGCGACAGCACACGCACCGGCAAGAAGAAGCCGCTTCGGCAGGCGACCCAGCGCTCGCCATCCGGTGACAGACCGCCGCCCGGAATAATCCCATGCACATGCGGGTGATGCGTCAGCGCCGATCCCCAGGTGTGCAGAACCAGGGTAGCGCCGATGCTTGCGCCAAGATGCTTAGGGTCCGCCGCGATGGTCGTCAGGGTCTCGGCGGCCATGTCGAACAGCAAGGAATAGATCGTGGCCTTGTTGTAGTAGGCGATGGCGCTGATCGATGCCGGCAAGGTGAAGACCACGTGGTAGTACTCCACCGGCAGCAGATCGGCCTGCCGGGCATCCAGCCAGCGTCTTGCCGCGCTGGCTTGGCACTTCGGGCAATGCCGGTTGCGGCACGAGTTGTAGGCGATCTGATCGTATCCACAACCGTTGCAACGCAGCACATGGCCTCCCAGCGCCGCGCTGCGGCACTGTTCGATGGCCGACATGACCTTGAGCTGGCCCAAGCTCAGGTGGCCGCGCTGCGCGTTGCGCCAGTCGGGACCATGGGTTCGGAAGATGTCGGCGACCTCCAGGGCGCAGTGCGCCATGAAGCCGTGCCTATGCGGGCTGCCTCTCCAGTGGGCTGACGACTTCGCGCAGGACTGTGGTGCCCACGTGGGTGTAAATGGACGTGGTCTCAAGCTTCTTGTGCCCCAGCATCACCTGGATCACACGGATGTCCACCTTCTGCTCCAGCAGGTGGGTGGCGAAGCTGTGACGCAACGTGTGCATCGACACACGCTTGCCAATTCCGGCGGCCGCGGCGGCAGCGACAACGGCACGATTGAGCTGGCGCGCCGTCAACGGGTCAGCGGATCCATGCCCGGGAACAGCCAGCCATGGGGCAGCATCTTGCCCTGCGAGTGAGCCAGGCGCCACCAGGCGCGCAGCCGCTCCAGCAGGACGGGCGAGAGCATCGCATAGCGATCCTTCTGGCCCTTGCCTGTTCGACGCGCAGGGTCATGCGCTGGCTGTCGATGTCGTCGACCTTCAACGCGACGATCTCGCCCACGCGCAGCCCGGTGCCATAGGCGATGGACAGCGCCGTCTGGTACTTGAGGTTGGACGCTGCCGCGATCAGGCGCACGGCCTCGTCCCGACTGAGCACCACCGGCAGCTTCTGCGGAACGCGCACACAGCGCATCCCGGCCATCACGTCATCCTCGTCTCTGAACTTCGGGGGCCACGAACACGGTACGCACCGCACGCCCGTCCAAGCTCGCAGTGCCAACAATCCGCTGGTCGTAAACGGCAACAAACACCTCACGCTGCTCGAACAGGTTCAGCAATGCCGAGGGACTGAAACTGGCCCCGACCCTTTCGATGACCTCAGGCGAGTAGTCCTTGGCGTTGCTCTGGCGGAGCGCGTCCAAAATCACCCTGCTCACCGCAGGCGCATCGTCGACGGTCGCCGCGCGAACAACAGTTGGAATAGATTTCGTCATCAGTGCGAGTTGGCGTGCCACTTGAGGGAATTCTGCCTCGAGCGCCGGCAACGCTTTTGGCCGTACGCAGTCGCTTAACTGCGGGTCCGATTACCCCTGGCTACGTCCCGACCTGACCAGGTGGCGCCGCAAACGGCGCCCAGCGCGGCTCCGGCTCCGGCTCCGGCTCCGGCACAGGCACAGGCACAGGCACAGGTATCGACGATGTTCGTGACCGGCACCAACCCGTTGGCATGGTCCGCGGAAGCTTCTTGAACAGATGTGGAAGCATGACGTAGGTCGTGTCCAAGCCGGCTTGCTAAGTCGCAAATTCGTCAACGACAGCGTCCAGCAGCTTTATCACGGGATCATCCTCTGACGCAGCTCTGTAGACGAGTGCGACCGGCACTCTGGAGAACGTCATCTCGACGTGAAGAACCGCAATTCGCCCCAAGCGCAGTTCTGCCGTGGCCATGGACCGCGGGACCGCGGCCAGCCCCGTCCCTGCAGCCACTAGTTGTATGTTGGTCGCGGGGTTGTTAGAGACGATGCGCGGTAACGGCACTGTGACACCCGCCCGCAGAAACTGACTCTCAAGCGCTTGTCGGCTCAGTAGCTCCGACTCCGGCATGATCCACTGGCTGTCCGCGAGCGCATCCCATCCGACATGCCTTTTTCTTGCCAAAGGATGCCGCGGCGGGGCGATCACGACGTACTCGTGCTCTGCGAAACGCTTGTACACCAGGCGCGTGGCCCGTTTGGCGGCAAACGCCGCTTGATTGAACGAAGTCAGCAAAGCGTCGACTTCCCCCTTCAGCAGCGCCTCGAACAGCTGCGGCACCGGCTGTTCACGCAGGCGAACGACAACGCGCTCACTGCCAGCCTGCAGCAAGGCCAGCACGGCAGGCAGCGCTCCGCCGGCCGCCACCGCGGGCGGCGCGCCGAGATGCAATACCGCGACGGGTTCGTCGTTCGAGGCTTGGGCCGCTTCGCTCAGGTGCCCCAGCGCAGCCAGCAGTGTCTCCGCGCCCTGCACGATCACTTCGCCGCGGGTCGTGGGCGTCAGGCCACGCGCGCCGCGCCGGAACAGTGGAAAGCCGAAGGCGTCCTCAACCTCCTTGAGTGTCTTGCTCAAGGCGGGCTGCGACAGATGCAGCGTGGCGGCGGCCTTGCCGAGGGTGCCGCAGCGGTGCAGTTCGACCAGCAATCGAAGGTGACGGAAGCGCAGGCGCGACACCAGGTTGTCCAGCTCGTCGCGCATGGCGTACCCATTCCAAAACATTATGGCCGATTAAAAATATATCACTATTCACATAAGGGTCGGACGACCTATGCTGTGTTCAGAGCGCTCCCGCGCCAACCATGGAGACAGGCCTGATGAGACGATGTTTTGCCGCCCTGATGGCGGCCATGTTGATGCTGCAGACGGTGTGCCCGGCCGCCGCCGACTTCCCTGCGGGCGGCAAGGCCGTCCGGCTCGTCGTCGGCCTTGCCCCGGGCGGGCCGACGGACCAGCAGGCGCGCTTCCTGGCCGAGCAGCTGCGCAAGGAACTGGGAACCCCGGTGGTGGTTGAAAACCGTCCCGGCGCGAGCATGAACATGGCCACCGCGGAAGTCGCCCGCGCCGCGGCGGACGGATACACGCTGCTCTACAGCCCCTTGAGTCCGTTCGCCCAGAATCCGCACTCGTTCGCCAAGCTGCCGTTCGATCCCTTCAAGGACTTCACGCCGCTGTCGCTCGCCAGCGTGGGGCCGCTCGTGCTCGTCGCCCACAGATCGGTGCCTGCGGAGAACCTGAAGGAATTGGTGGCCTATGCGCGGGCCCATCCCGGCCAACTGAACTACGCCTCCTTCGGCAGGGGAAGTTCGTCGCACCTGTTCGGCCAGTGGATGGCGAAGCACTACGGCCTCGACATGGTGCACATCCCGTACAAGGGCGCCGGCGACGTGCAGAAGGACCTGGTCGGGGGACGGGTCCAGATCATGTTCGCCGCGGCAGGCGGCGCGCTGCAGTTCGCACGCACCGGGAACGTCAGGATGATCGGTGTCGCGGCGCCGCAGCGCTCGCCGCTGCTGCCCGGCGTTCCGACACTCGTGGAGCAAGGCGGCACCGGGCTCGACATCGACGGGTGGGTCGGGGTCTTCGCGCCGGCGAACCTGCCGCTACCCATCACTGCGCGCCTTAACGCGGCGCTCGTGAAAGTGCTCGGCACATCCGAGATCAAGCACGAGTTTGCCAAGAGCGGGTACGAAGCGGTCTCGTCGACACCCTCGGAGTTCGCGTCGATCGTGCGTGATGCCTACGAGCGCTGGGGGAAGATCGCCGCGTCCCTGGGCGTTCAGAAGGAATGACCCGCATGGACAACGAGATGGACGCGTTGGCCAGCGGGCTCGCGGCCGACATGGCTCGGCATGCCACGATGGGCGACAAGGTCTCGGGAGGCGCCGGTGACGCGGCGACCGCGCAGTGGATCGCGGGCCGCCTCGCCGAACTGGGCTGTGAGGTCGAGCAGCAGGGCATCGACGTGCCGTTCTTCGATCCCGTCGACTGCCGCTTGGTCGCGGCGGGGACCTCGGCACCGGTCTATTGGCAGTCCCCGGTCACCGCAACGCCGATCCAGGGGCTGCACGCGCCGCTGGCGGTGGTGCGCGCGCCGTACGAGGCGAAGGATGCGGCTGGGCGCATCGCACTGCTGGTGTTGCCGCATGCACGCCATGCCTCGGTCGATTCTCCGCTTGTTGCCCCTCTGATGGCGGCCGCACGCGCAGCGGGTGCCGTCGCGCTCGCTATCGTCCCGGTCGGCCCGACCGGCCAAGCCGTGGCTTTGAATGCCGGTCTCCAGGCGCCCGTCGCGCCGGTGCCCGTCGCGGTTCTTGCGCCGGCACTTGCCGAGCCGTTCCTGCGTGCCGCGCACGACGGCGTGCCTGCCGCGCTCTACTTGCACGGCCACACGAGCGTGCGGCAGACCTTGAACCTGCAGGCAACGCTGCGGCGCGGCCCGCGCTGGCTATGCCTCTCCACCCCGCGTACCGGCTGGTTCGGCTGCGTCGGCGAGCGCGGCACCGGAACGGCGGCGTTCCTGGCCCTGGCGGCGTGGGCCGTGGCTCGCTTTCCGGACCTCTCGCTGTTCCTGCTGAATACAGGGGCGCACGAGTACCGGTTTGCAGGCGCGCACCGCGCGTTGGAGCGGGCCCCCGCGCCCGCCGACACCCTTGCATGGATCCATCTCGGCGCCGCGCTCGCGGTGCGCGACCAACTCGAGTTCCGCGGCGAGCTGTTCGACCTTCCTTCGGCGGATCCGAACCGCATGACGATGGCGACCGCATTGCTGCAGAACGCCGCCCGACTGGCCTTTCGCGGCTTACCGGGACTGGAGCGGGTCACGGCGCCCTTGCCTGGCGTGAGCGAGCTCGGCGCGATCGCGGGGCGCGGCTATGAGCGCGCGCTCGCGGTATTGGGCGTGCCGCGCGCCTTTCACACGCGCGCAGACGATCTCGCCCGAGTCGATGCCCGCCTGCTGGCACCGGTCGTCCGTGCACACATGGCAGTGGTGGAAGCCGTCGATCGCGAGGCCCGCTCTACCTTGGAGGGCGCAGCGTGATGCGGGCGCAGCGTTGCCTGTCCGAGCCGCTGATCCATGCGGGACTCGATGCCTCGCTCGGCAACAACATCAATGGCCCATCGCTGATCCGGGTGCCCAATTGGCTCCCCGATCCGCTCGGACGCTATTACCTGTACTTCGCCCACCATCAGGGCCGGCATATCCGGCTCGCTTATGCCGACGAGCTGACGGGACCCTGGATAGTCCATGCGCCGGGCGTCTTGCCAGTCGCCGACTCGAGCTGTTCCGACCATGTGGCCTCGCCCGATGTGCATGTCGATCACGCCGCACGCAAGATCCGCATGTACTTCCATGGTGTGGCGTTCGCCGCAGGCGAGACGGACGGCCACGAGAAACAGTTCGGAGAAGCCGCGCGCTGGATCGGCAACCAGCGCACCAAGCTGGCCGTGTCGGACGATGGGCTGCATTTCTCAGCGCAACAGCAGGTGCTGGGGGCTTCCTACTTCCGCGTCTTCGAATGGCAAGGGCGTCCGCATGCGCTAGCGATGCCGGGAGCGTTCTATCGCATGGGCGAACACGGCAACTTCGAACTGGGCCCCGTGCCGTTCGAACCGAGCTTTCGGCATTGCGCGGTGCATGTGGACGGACCGCTGCTGCACGTCTATTTCACGCGGGTGGGCGACGCACCGGAGCGCATCCTTCACACCTCCGTCGACCTGAGGCCCGACTGGTCCGCCTGGAAGCACGGGGACATCACTACCGTGCTGCAACCCGAGCTCGGCTGGGAGGGTGCCGCGATGCCCGATGAACCGTCGCGCCGCGGCCCCGTCTTCGAGTTGGTGCACCAGTTGCGCGATCCCGGAGTATTCGTGGATGAGGGGAAGATATACCTGCTGTACGCTGCGGGCGGAGAGCATGCGCTAGGCTTGGCTCAATTGTTGGGTGCGGTATCTGCGGGAACAAGCCTGCGGGAGCAGATGGATGCGCCTTGATCGCGCGCTTTCCGCCAAGACGAACCTTTTAGGTATCAACGGCAATGGCTTGAGCTGAGACTATTTGTCGACCTCATATCGCGCGCGGGCAGGGCCGGTGCCTGAGCCGGAGCTTACGCACCTAGTGAGCAATGGTGTGACGATCTTGGCACTCGATGCGGCTTTTGAACCGTGCGGTTCATTCAGAGCGGCTACGCTGGACATGCGGAGGCGCCTTGCCGATACGCAACTTGCTGCGGGCTGCTCTGAGCCGGCACCGGAAACAGCCTGGCGCTCACCGTTCTCTCTATTGCGCTGGGGCAATTCTGCGTGCCTTGACAACATCGCCCCACATCCTGGTTTCGGCTCGAATCAGGGCCTCGAGTTCGCCGGCCGTGCTCCCCTCCGCGACGGCCGACAAGGCCGCAAGCCGCTCTCTGACCTCCGGCTTCGAAGCAACTGATCTTCAAGCCTCGGTCAGTTTTGCGACGACCTCCTTCGGGGTTCCAGCCGGCGCCCAGACGGCGTACCAGGCGTCTATGACATAGCCGGGCACTGTCTCCGCGAGGGTCGGAACGTCGGGCATTCCTTCCGTGCTGCGCTCGCCCGTCTGAACCGAGGTAAGCGGCGGGCGCAAAGCCGGTGACCCCCATCGCGAGCTTCCCGGGTTGCGACTTTGCGTGGGCGATGAGTTCCGGAAACGTCCTGACCGGAACTTGGGTATTGACCATCCAGACGAAGGGCGAAGCCGCGAATCTGGAAACCGGCGCCAGTTCTTTCTGCGGGTCATAGGGCAGATTGGCGACCTTGCGGCGCAGCAGATGAACGAGGCGCAGCTGGCATCGTTTCGTGGCCGCACGGCGCGCGAGCAGGTCGCCTCTTTCCTTCGCGCGCACCTGAAGGCCGTCAAGCAGCGGCAAGGCGATGCGCTTTTCAGGGCCCGCTCCCACAACCTTGCGATCAACACCAAGGTCGCCGAGATCTGGGAGGCCTCACGTCACGAAGCGATCGGCCGCATATGGGGTCCTGGGCATATCCCGTCCGACGCCAAAGATCCGGGCGTGCCTGCGCGCCTGGATCGGATTTCACGATCAACTCGTCCTTGCCTGGCCGGCCGATCGCGCGGTGAGCAAAGCAGAGGTGCTGGCGTGGACGCTTCGGCAGCTCGATCATCTGGCGGAGGATGAGTTCTCGATCAAATTGGACCGCACCCTGACCTGATCGAGCGGCCCGGCCGCCATGCTTTCTCTCGCTATGACTCCAGCGGACGCTGGCACGGGAGCACCTCGGCAACGTGCGCCGCGACCAGTCTCCCCAGTGTCCTCAGAACTTCGCCTGCAGACCCGCGACGACCTGCCGGCCCAGCCCGGGCAGCACCGTCAGGTTGTTCCAGGACGCCACGTAGAAGGTCTTGTCGAACAGGTTGTTCACGTCCACGGTTAGCCGGATGCTCGGATTGACCTGCCAGTAGGCGCTCAGGCGCACCGTGGTGTAGGCGGGCAACCGGTAGGTGTCTGTGGCATTGCCGGTGCGCTCGCCGACGTGCACCAGGCCGCCGCCGATGCCGTATCGGCCGTTGAGCAGGCGATCCTCGCGCATGGCGAACAAGCCGCCGCTGATGCGCGGGAAATTGGCGAGCCGCAGCCCGACCATGGCCGGATTATTGTCGCGGGTGACTTCGGTGTCGGTATAGGCCAGGTTCCCGGTCAGGCGCCAATGGGCATCGAGCTGGCCGGCCACGTCGGCCTCGAATCCCCGGCTGCGCGCCTGTCCCGCAGCGACGTTGAAGTTGGGATTCATCGGGCTGCGCGTGAGCACGTTGCTCTTGCGGATGTTGAACACCGCCATCGTCGCGGTCAGCCGTTCGTCGGCCGAGAGCCACTTGACGCCGGCTTCCAGCGCGCGGCCGGACTGCGGCGCGAACGCGTTGCCGTTCTCGTCCCCACCTGAATTAGGCCGGAAGGATGTGCCTGCACTGGCGTAGAAGGACAGCCGGTCGTCCACCAGATAGGTGATGCCCACGCGCGGCGAAGTGGCCGAATGGCTCTGGGCAGTGGACTTGCGTGCCAGCAGGTCGTCGTATTCCTGGTGGAAGCGGTCGAACCGCACGCCCGCCAGCAGCTTCCATTGCGGCGACAGATCGATCTGGTCCTGCACGAAGACACCGGTCGCGCGCTGATGATCGAGGTTGTTGAACAAGGGCGAAAGCGGTGCGATCCTAACCGCGCCGTAGATGGGCTGATGGATGTCGATCGCATAGGGCGCCGTGGCCACGCTGGAGTAGTCGCCGGACTGGCCGATGAAGAGGCGCCAGAACTCCACCCCCGCCAACAGAGTGTGGCGCATGTCGCCTTCGATGTGCATGTTCCCGCGGTCGGGACGTAGGCCAGCGTCGAGTGAAGTCGAGTACGGTTGTACCAGAGCAGCCACGCAACGGTTTCGTCCTTGGCTTCGCGCTTGGTTTCGAAGCGTTGTCCGTGCAGCCGCTCCACCTTCAATGACCCGAACAGAGTCTCGCTGCAGGCGTTGTCCCAGCAGTTTCCTTTGCGACTCATCGAGCTGGTGATGCCGTACTCCTCGAGCACATCCCTGAAGTCGCGGCTGGCGTACTGGCTGCCACGGTCGCTGTGGAAGATCAGACCTGCCCTGCTTACCCGGGTGACGCTTGAACCACTCCAGCAGCCTGCTAAGCATCTCGCCTCGCACTGGGTGACACAAGACTGCCACCACCCATCAACGATCCATGTGTTTGGTGCGTATCAGGCACCACTGTGCGTCCGTTTGTGAGCCTACCGGCCCCCTCCCTGCCTGCCTACGATGAATGGCATACGGCCTTCTGCCGTGATCCGTGCCCGACAACTCTGGGTGTTGAACGGCAATTTGTTGCCAGTCGCTTGGCTGGTTTGGCCCGCGCAATCGGGCCGTACTTTTGGAGATTTCGCTATGTTTTCCACAGATGACACCTTGCATCCCACGAGCCAGAAACCCAAAGATCTGGTGCCCTCCCGTTACGCGCTGCGCATCGGCGATATCGACGCGCTGGTGGTCAGCGATGGCGTGCTTCCGCTGCCTGCCTCGACGATGGCCACCAATGCCGATCCAGCCGACCTGGCGAGTTGGCTCGACCAGATGTTCATGCCGCCGGACAAGTTCGATTGGCCGCTGAACGTGATGGTGGCCCGCAGCGGCGACCAGACCATCCTCATCGACGCCGGGCTCGGGGGCCAGTTCTCGGGCTTCCCGCGAGCCGGGCAGTTCCCCCAACGCCTGGCCGCGGCAGGCATCGAACTCGAAGCCGTGACCGATGTGATCATTACCCACATGCACATGGATCATGTGGGAGGGCTGCTCGTTCCCGGGATCAAGGAACGGCTACGCCCGGATGTGCGCATCCACGTCGCCGCGGCCGAAGTCGATTTCTGGATCTCGCCCGACTTCTCCCACACAGTGATGCCGAAGCCGGTGCCGGACGTGCTCCGTTCGACCGCCACGAGCTTCTACAACGAATACCGCGACCGACTGCAGACCTTCGAGGACCGGCGTGAGGTGGCGCCGGGCGTGGTGGTCCGTCTCACCGGCGGCCACACCCCAGGGCACAGCGTGGTTGACCTGGTGTCGGGCGGCGAGCGCCTGATGTTTGCCGGCGACGCCATGTTCCCGGTCGCATTCGACCACCCGGACTGGCACAACGGCTTCGAGCACGACCCCGAAGAATCGGCCCGCGTTCGCATCGGCCTTTTCCGCGAACTGGCGCAGACCCGCGGATTGCTGGTGGCCGCTCACCTGCCCTTCCCATCCATCGGCCGAGTGGCGGTCGACGGCGACATCTTTCGCTGGGTCCCGGTCATCTGGGACTACTGAACGCGGGTTGGCGGGCCAGCCAGCGCACTGGTCGCCTGGTTAGTGCTGCTGGGGCAGCCCATCCCATGGCGCCGCTGCTCGACTCGTCGCGCCTTGGCAGAAAGCGAATCCCCGCTCGCAACCGATCCATTGGTGCGCATCGTTCAACGCCGTGCGTCCCTGTGGGCCCACTGCGCGGGATCGTCGATGCCCAGGATTTCCCCTCTCTCGCGGTCTTCGCGAACGGGTTCCTCAGCCGCACTGAGGCCGGAGCACACATGACCCACCGTCTCAACTACATCAAGCAATCGCCCGAGCTCTTCAAGAAGCTGATCGAGTTCAGCACGCTCGTGGACAGCGGCACCATCGAGCAATCGATTCGAGACCTTGTCACGATCCGCGCGTCTCAGATCAACGGCTGCGCGTTCTGTCTCGACATGCACATCAAGGAAGCCAAGATCCATGGCGAGCGCGAACTGCGCATTCATCACCTGGCCGCATGGCGCGAGTCGACGCTGTTCGTTCCGCGCGAGCGTGCGGCGCTGGCCTGGACCGAAGTGCTGACCAAGCTGCCCGAACACGGTGTGCCCGACGACATCTACGAGCGCGTGCGCACGCAACTGTCGGAAAAGGAGCTGTCGGACCTGACTTTCAGCGTCATGGCCATCAATGCATGGAACCGCGTGAACGTCGCGTTCCAGACCGTGCCCGGATCGTCCGACAAGGCTTTCGGCCTGGACAAGGCGAACCTCTCCTGAGCCTTCGCAGCAAGCGGCACCGCCTCTGGCGGTGCCTTCGCCTGCTTGCTGTTTATGCGCAGTGGCGTTGCGTCTTTGCGCCGGGGTTTCACGGCGACTCGGGGGCGCAGCTCTCGCCATCGGTGGCTGCGCCTCGCAGGCCGTCCCCTCCTCCCCACTTCGAGTTCTTTCTCGCCATGCCGCCTTGGCGCAGCCATGCGCTTCCAGAGCGCGCTGTCGGTCGGACTGAAGCGTCGTCACGCCGCAATTGATGCCGTTGGCTCACTGCGGCGTTTCGCTCGACAGGCCTACCGCATCGACCGGTCCAACCCTAGATTTGAGTGCGACAGATGCAAACGCGCGAACCACTTTTTCTCATCGCACGCCATGACTGTCAATCCGCCTTCAACGGAGTTTCCGCTCGAAGGCTCCCTCAAATTTTCAGGAGTAATTGATGACGAAAAGAATCTTCTTCGCGGCGCTGCTGGCCAGTCTCACGACCTCGATCTCGATCTATGCGATCGAGCCGACCAGTACTGTCTCGCTTCCCCTAGCAACGACAGACGCCTCGGTCGCCAGCCCGTTCGTCTCGCTCGATCTTTCGTATCCGGCCCCACAAGAGCCTTTGGACCGCACGCCGATCACACCGACAGAAACAGTGGGCGCTGCGCAGTACGAGCCCTTCTGATCGATGCGCTGAAACACACGCTCAATCCCTGCCCCTCGAAGAAAGACCCCCATGTCCTTGAATGACCGAGAGCCGCCCGCACGGCGTCTCTTCCTGCGCCAGATCGGTGGCGCTTCCAGCGTTGCCGCTCTCGCGGCGCCCGCACTACTCGGTGGCCTCGCCAGCCCGCTCGCTTCGGCGCAGGGCAGCGCAGTCCGCCCCAGCAACGACGTCCGCCCCTCGGGTTACCTGTCGCTGGGCCACAGGAAGCTGCCTGCGTGGAGGCCCTCGTCAACGTGATGTGCCCGGCTGATGCGATGACACCGAACGGAGTCGATTGCGGCTTGCATCTCTATGTCGATCGTCAGCTCGCCGGCGCCTGGGGGCGTGGCGACCAGCTCTATCGACAAGGCCCCTGGCGCCCCGGCAAACCGCAGCACGGCTACCAGTCGCCCCTCACGCCGGAGCAGCACTTCAAGGCCGGCCTCGCGGTGCTGCGCCGCGAGGCTCAGCAACGCACCGGCAAGGCCATCGAGCAGCTCGAGGCCGGCCCCCTCGACGCCCTGCTCCAGGACGTCGCTGCTGGCCGGATGGACAACGAGCGCTATGCGCTCGGTGCGTGGTTCAACGACTTTTTCTATCCGCTGTTCGTTCAGGCCTGCTCTGCCGACCCGATGTACGGCGGCAATCGCGACAAAACCTTCTGGCGCGCCGTGGGCTTCCCGGGCCTGCCCGCCTTCCACGGGCGCAACGTGGTCCAGTACCGCGGCCTGCCCTTCCCTGGCGCGGCCAAGCCGCAGTCGATCGAGGACTTCAGCTGAAGGCCCATCCCCCATGACTCACAAACTTCCCAAACGCTCTGTTGTCTTCGTCGGCGGCGGACTCACCGCCGGTTTGGCTGCGCGGCAGATGATGAACTCCGGCATCGACGTGCTGGTGCTCGAGCGCGGCGGCGACCTCACCGGCAGTGCGGCCGCCACGCTGCCCAACCAACGCGACGAACTGCGTTGGGGCGTGCGCAACAGCCTGGTGCAGAACTGGGCCAACGAGACCTACACCTTGCGTTATGCAACCAGCGAGAGCGCGCTGCCCGTGCGCCGCATGGAGGCCTTTCTCCCTGGCGAAGGCATGGGCGGCGCGGCGAACCACTGGAACGGCCAGACCTGGCGCTGGGCCGAGTACGACCCGGCCCTGCGCACACGCCTCGAATCCCGCTACGGCAAGGCCGCGATTCCGCGCGAGATGACGGTGCAGGACTGGGGCATCAGCTACACCGAGATGGAGCCGTACCACGACCTGTTCGAGCAGCTCTTCGGCATCGCGGGGCAGGCCGGCAATGTCGGCGGGCAACTGATCGAAGGCGGGAACCCCTTCGAGGCGCCCCGAAAGCGCGACTTTCCGCAACCGCCGCTCGAGATCCTCGAGTCGGGCCGGATCTTCAAGGCCGCTGCGCAAAGCCTCGGCTACAAGCCGTTCCCGCTGCCCGCGGCCAACTCTCCGCGCGCCTATACCAAACCCCGATGGCGCGAGCCTCGCGCCGTGCCAGTATTGCGGCCACTGCGAGCGCTTCATCTGCGAAGCCAATGCCAAGGCCAGCCCGGCGGTGCTGCTGTATCCCTTGCTACAGAAGCAGCGCAATTTCGAAATCCGTCTTCACTCGCAGGTGACCGGCCTCGTCTACGACCTGCATGCCAAGCGCGTGACCGCCGTGCAGTTCATCGACCTGCAGACCGCGCAAACGTACGAGCAACCAGCCGATGTCGTCGTGCTGTCCGGCTTCACCATGACCAACACCAAGCTGCTACTCACGAGTGGCATCGGGCGCCCCTATGACCCGAAGTCGGGCAAGGGCGTGGTCGGCAAGAACTTCTGCTACCAGGTGATGTCGTCGGTGCCGGTGTTCTTCAAGGACCGCTGGATCAACCCCTTCATGGCGTCTGGCGCCTCTCAGATGGTGGTGGACGAATTCAATGGCGACAACTTCGACCACGCAGGACTCGGCTTCTTCGGCGGCGGCTACATCTACTCGAACGTGACGAACGGCCGCCCCATCAATGCCCGGCTCCATCCGGCCGGAACGCCGCGCTGGGGATCGGCGTGGAAACAGGCCAACGCAGACTGGTACGCGCATGCCTTCAACGTCGCGGTGCACGGCAGCAACTACCCGCACAGCCAGAACTACCTCGACCTCGATCCGACGTATCGCGACGCCTACGGCTCGCCGCTGCTGCGCATGACGTTCAACTTCCGCGAGAACGACCATCGAATGAGCGAGTACGTCACGAACAAGGCCGCCGGCATCGCGCGCGCCATGGGGGCCACAACGGTCGGCGTCCCGCAACCTCGACGAGGCGACTTCGACGCGCGGCAGTACCAGACAACGCACACCACGGGCGGCACCGTCATGGGCGCCGACCCTTCGACGAGCGTGGTGTCGCCCCACCTGCAGCACTGGGATGCACAGAACCTCTTCGTGGTCGGTGCATCCGTCTACGCGCACAACGCGGGCTACAACCCGACTGGTCCGCTCGCGGCATTGGCGCTGCGCCTGGGCGACGACCTGGTGCGCTACGCCAAGCAACCGCGCATGCTTTGAGAGGACCTGAAATGCGAACACTCCTTCTTGCCGCCTGCGCCGTGGCTTTCGTGAATCTGGCGCATGGCCAATCGGCCGTGCAACCGCCCAAGACATGGACGACGTGCGCGGCGTGCCACTCGGCACAAGGCGCAGCCGCCATCGGGCCGCGACTGGGCGGCGTGGTCGGCCGCAAGGCCGGCTCGGCACCGGGGTTCGGCTACAGCCGCGCGATGAAGAACGCGCAGATCACCTGGGACGATCCGTCGCTGACGGCTTTTCTGAGCGATCCCCAGCAAGCCGTGCCGGGCAACCGGATGCCTTTTGCAGGCATTCCCGATCCCGGTGAAGTGGCGGAACTCGTCAAGTACCTGAAGACACTGCGATAACTGTCTAACCCGGGCGGCCGATGCGCTGAGGCGCGCGGTCGTCCATTTCGCTCCCCAACCGTTGCGCATAGGCGATCACCGCCGTCCGGGTCGATTCGCCGAGCTTGCGCAGGAGCGCCTTCACGTGCGTCTTGACCGTGCCTTCGCCAATGCCGAGGCGCCTGCCGATGTCCTTGTTGGGGAGCCCGTGCGCGATGAGCTGAAGGACTTCCAGCTCACGAACCGTCGGCACAGCTGCTGTCAGGTTGTCCAGCAACTGATCGGCCACCGCACAGGACAGGTACCGTCGTCCTTCGGCAACGCAGCGCACCGCGTCCGACAGTTCTTCGGTCGAGCAGTCATGCAACAGGTAGCCGCGCACGCCAGCATCCACGGCTCGGCGTATTTGCCAGCCCGTGCGCTGGTCTGTGACCACGAGGAGCGCGGCCGACGCCGGGCCGCGATGGCCGGGTTCGACGGGGGTCGCCTTGTGGAGACCCGTCGCGTAGTCCGTGACGAACACGTCGACGGTGTCGTCGCCGTCATCGATATCAATGATGCCGGTTCGCACGACAAAGTCGACACGGAACGCAGCAGGGAGGCGACGCCGGCAGCCACATACGGGTCGCGATGTGCGACCGCTACATGGATCTGACGAGACTGGGTCAGCGCGGTCATGAGCTCAAGCCCTTTTGAAAGTCATGAATGAAAGTCTGTGCCACCGGCACGCCTGTCACCAGTCAAACTGCGTCAAGCCTTGCTATCCGTCGGGGTGCCGGGGGATCGACCGGAACCTGACAACCGCCGATCGCCTCACAGCGCATGACCACAGCGCGGCCGCCCGCCGGCTGCAGCGCTTCGGAGGCCGCCATCACAGCGCCGGCACCGAACGGGAGCGTCACAGCGACAGCGCATGCGATGTTCTTGAGGCCGTCGAGCCGGGCACTGCGAAGAGTCGGAGTCATCATGATTCCTGGCTGTGCCTCAGGGCTGCGCCTTCGCTGCCTCGACCGTCCCGGCCGCTTGCGCGGCTTCGACGATCAACCGGCTCACCAGCTTCGGCCGCGAGGTCATGACCACGTGTGAAGCTCCCTTGACCACGACCGTCTTCTTCGACTTCGCGCGCTCGGCCATGAAAGCCAATGCAGCAGGCGGAATGTTCTTGTCGCGGTCGCCGTAGATGAACCACGAAGGCACGGTCTTCCAGGCGGCGGCAGGCGCCGCTTCTCCGAGCGCACTTTCGGTGATGGGGCGCTGCGACACGGCCATCAGGTGGGCGAGCGCCGGTTCCACGTCGGCGGCGAACTGCTTGCCGAATTTATCCTGGAGGATGTAGAGGTCCTTGGAACCGTCCGGCAAGACTACCGGTGCGGCGAGCGTCGGGCCGAGCGTGCTGCCGGGAAACTTCCCGGATAGATCCACGGCCGACTCGCCCACCTCGGGGGCGAACGCCGCCACGAAGACCAGCGCCTGGACGTTGGGCTTCTCAGCCGCGGCGGCAGAGATCACGGAGCCGCCGTACGAATGCCCGACCAGCACCACCGGCCCCGGGATCGAGCCCACGATCGCAGCCACATAGTCCGCGTCGGACTTCACGCCGCGCAGCGGGTTGGCCGCTGCGACGACGGGAAAGCTTCGCGCACGAAGGTCGCGCGCGACGTCGTTCCAGCTGGCCGATTCGGCGAACGCGCCGTGAACCAACACGACGGTAGGCCTTGCCGGCGGCGTGACCGATGTGGCCGCGCCGGCAGGCATCGTGAGATGCATCGCCACGAGGCCGATGCCGACGAAGGCGCGCGCGAGACTGGAGAACTTCTTCATGCTGATTTCCTTTGGTTGGATGGAGATGGATGGCCCGACTTGAAAAATTCGCACCTCTGCGGGATGCACCTCGAGCGACAGGTGCAGACACATGGCCTTCGCTCTTTCGACAATCGATGGGCAGAGAGTGCGCGGCTCAACACACGCCTGGTGCGTCGCTCCCGTGCACTGCGTCGTTCGCACACGCCTGCTCCGTCGGCCCGGCGAGTCGATTGCTGCTTGCGGAGCAGAGGTCCTGCGGGAGCGGCGCTGCATGGAGGGCAACCGTGGCAAACCGGAGTTCCGCCTTCGCCGTTTCGCCGCCCGCCACCGCGCAGGCCGCAGCAATGGCAAGCAGCAAGACGGTCACGTATCCCACGCTCCAGACGCGGTCCATTGCACCTCGTGGCGCGGCGTCGGCGGCCGCCTGCAAGGCTTCGTTGCGTGCCTTGAGCGTGCGGCGTGGTGCGTCTGATCGCGCCAGGGAATGAATGCGCTGCGTCATGGTGATTCCTCGAGGGCGCCACGGCCCTGGCCTCAGGACGGCTGGGGCTCCGGTGCGCGAACATCGCGGCACGGTTTGAATCCTAGGTTTCGCATCTCGGTTGCGGTAGGCCTGCGGGAGGTACTGCCGTGTTGCATGCTAGGCATCAATGCGCAGCGCTGGTCAGTCGCGCCGATGCAGAGGAAGCCACACGTTGAACTCTGCGCCGCGGCCCGGCCCTGCGGAGGTCGCCTTCACGAAGCCACCGTGAGCAACCGCGAGGCCGTGAACCAGCGCGAGGCCGGTACCCAGGCCACCGTGCAACTCGCCAGCGCCGGTGTCGGCCTGACTGAACAGGCCGAAGACGTGCGGCAGGAACTCGCGCGCAATGCCGCAGCCACTATCCGCCACGGCAAGCCTGGCAAAGCCGGCTTCAGAGAAAAGACGCACCCTGACCTCTGCACCGGCGGGCGAGAACTTCATCGCGTTGTCCAGCAGGTTGCCGACGATCTGCTCCAGCCGTACCGCGTCGGCATGGCAGATGAGCGGATCGGCCGCCTGGGTCTGTGCGCGGATGCGCCCCGAAGTCCACGGTGCGCCCAACGCGGCGACGAGGTCGAGCACCAGTGCGCCGAAGTCGACCTCTGCGCGGCGCAGCGCCAGCTTGCCGGTTCGCACGCGCGAGACATCGAGCAGGTCGTCGATGATCCGAGCCTGGCTTGCGATGGCACGCTGCATCGCCTGAGCGATGCCCTGTATCCGCTCCGGGGGCCGCGGACGCGGGCAGGCGCTCGAGCAAGTTGGCATTCATCCGGATGACATTCAGCGGCTGTCTGAGTTCGTGCGAAACGATGGCCAGTGCCCGGTCGCGGGTCGCACGGCGCAAACCCGTTGCTGCGCGAATCTCGCGCGTGGTTTCCGGGGCTGCTTGCGTGCCCCGCATGTGATGAAGCTTCACGAGGAATCCGTGTGTCTTGATGCGGCCGCCCCAGATGCATCGCGACAGGGGGTCTCGGTGATGAGCGACGTTGTTCTTGCGACTGAAACCGATCGTAGGTAGCCACGCTACCCGGCGGAAGACCGCCGCGATGACGCACAGTGTTGCCGGCCGAACACCAATCGCTGCACGCCACCGGCCCGCATCGTTCGCAATTTCCGGACTCTTCGTCCACGCGAACCGGGTTCCACAGAGGCCTCGCATCGCGTCCAATTGATCGGCACCGGCAACAGTGGCCACCGCGGGTGCAAGACCCAAGGCCCGGCGGGCAACCCGAATCGCGATCCCTGTCACAGGACATCGTGCTCATCCGTCTTGCATTGGTTAAGTGCACACGCCGTCGACCCGCAGACATCTGGTCCAAGAGGTCGCGCCGCCAAATCCAGATCGGCTGCGGCCCTCACACCTTTCACCGAATCATTGAATGAAAAAGTTTGAGTTCGAGGCACTTCCCGTCGCGGGTGACGGCGCAGCCATCGGACGCGCCGCGGGGTTGCCTCGAACGCACACAGCGCGGGAGCCGGACAGTGGGTGACATGTCCGACGTCGCGGCCCGCGCCGCTCCATCGCAGACGCATGCCGACGCCAAACCAGGACTGAGCGAGGTTCACTGGCGCTTCGGTGCGTTCCTCCTCTGGGAGAGCCAACGTCGGCTCGAAAAGCTCGGGCAAAGAGTGCGCCTGGGCTCCCGCGCGTTCGAGCTGCTGCTGCAGATGCTCAAGCGCGGGGGCGAAGTCGTGGGGAAGGAGGAGCTGCTCGCGACCGTCTGGGCCGGCGTGGTGGTCGAGGAGTCCAGTGTCCGTGTCCACATCTCCATGTTGCGCAAGGCCTTGGGCGAGCCGGAAGAAGGCGACAACTGCAAGGAGTGGATTTCCAACATTCCGCTGCGCGGGTATCGCTTCAACGGAACAGCTTTTCGCGAGCAGGTCGGCATCCCTGCCCACCCTCGCCTTCCGGGGATGCCCCTGCCCTCGTTCACGAAGCTGCCGGAACGACTCACCCGGCTCGTCGGCCGTGACGCCGACGTGGAGCAAGTGCTGACGGCGCTCGCCACGCACCGGCTCGTCACCATCGTCGGTGCCGGCGGCATCGGGAAGACCCGTGTGGCCATCTGGGCAGCTGAGTGCCACGCAGAACGCACGGACATGCCACTCGCCTTCATCGACCTCTCGCCCCTGGTCTCGCCGGCCCATGTGGCGAGCACGGTGGCGCGGTCGCTCGGCGCGCCAGCAGACATCACCGACACGACGCGGGCTATCCTCCAGCGCCTGGCCGGCCGGGAGGCGCTTCTGCTGGTCGACAACTGCGAGCACATGCTGGATTCGCTGGCGATGCTCGTCACCGAACTGCTCGGCGCCCTGCCCGGCTTGCGCATCCTCGCCACCAGCCGGGAGGCCATCCGCATCGAGGGAGAGCATTTGGTGCGGCTGTCGCCGCTCGCGGTGCCCGGCGCCGAATGCGCCGATCTGGTCGAGGCCATGGCGTCGCCCGCCGTTGAGCTTCTGGTCGAGCGTGCGAAGGCCGTGGGCGCGCGCGCATTTGAAGATTCGGATGGCCCGCAGCTCGCCGCGATCGCGCGGCAGGTGGATGGCATCCCGCTGGCCATCGAGCTGGTGGCCGCACGGCTGGGCGTGCAGTCGATCGACGATCTTGCGCTGCGGCTGAACGACCACTTGCGGCTTTACTCCGCCGGCAACAGGCCCGTGCTGCCCCGGCACCGGACGCTCGCAGCAGCGCTGGACTGGAGCATCGCGCTGCTGGACGATGCGGAGCTGCGGCTCTTTCGCGGGCTCTTGGTCTTTCTGGGCCGCTTCGACGTCGAGGTCGGCGTTGAGCCTCACCCAGGCAGACATGGACCCCGAAATGGCGTTCAATGCACTGATCTCGCTCGCCAACAAATCGCTGGTGTCCTTCGACAGCAGCGATGCCGTCGCTCCCTACCGGTTGCTCTACACGACGAGAAGCTATGCCGCCGCGCGCCTGGCACAGACCGACGAAGGCCCGGTGCTGCAACGGCGCCATGCGCTCCTCATGCGCGAACTGATGCGCACGGCGACATCGGACTCGGGCGAGCTCACGTCGCAGGCCTGGACCGCACGCTACGCGCACCGGCTGGACGACGTTCGCAGTGCGCTTGACACCTGTCTGGCGCAGCAGGACGGCTGGGAGACCGGTGCCGCGCTCACGATTGCGTCAGCACCCCTGTGGTTTCATGTCTCCCAGGTCGCGGAGTACCGCGACCGGGTCATTGCGGCACTCGCGTGCCTCGCCCAGCGGCCAGGTCCGGACACGGAGACAAAGGCCTGGCTGCAGATCGCCCTGGGCAATGCGCTGTGGCACACCCGGGGGCCCGTTCCCGAAATGGGCGCCGCCTACGAGCGCGCGCTCGCGGGCGCCATGTCGGCCGGGCTGGGCGTACTGGAGCTTCAGGCTCGCTGGGGTATCTGCGTGCTGCATGTGATTCGCGGCGAGTACGCGACCGCGTTGCGCCACTCGCACGCACTGCTCGACTCCGCAGGAGCCTCCCAAGACCCCGCCGCGCTCAACCTAGCTGATCGGATGGCCGCGCTGGCGAACCACTTCTGTGGCAACTTGTCTGCGGCGAGCGGCAGCGCCCAGACGGCGCTTCTGGTCGGTGGCGGCGTGCGCCAGACGCGCGTCAACCTGTTCCAGGTCGACGCCACCGTCGCATCGAACGCCTTCCTGGCGCGGACGCTCTGGCTCCAGGGCGATGCGGCGAACGCCATGGCCACCGCCAGCCGGGCGGTGGCACTTGCGGAAGCGGGCGGCAATGCGGTCTCGCTGTGCTTCGCCTTGTTCGGCGCGTGCCCTGTCGCCCTGTGGTCGGGCGAGCTCGAACTGGCGCGCAAATGGGTCCGCATGATGCTGGACGAGGCGCAGCGCCGAGGCTTGGCCTACTGGTACCAGTGGGCGCACTGCTATGCGCTGGGCCTGGAGGCGAGCACCGCGGACGACCGGGACCGCCATGTTCACCAAGCAACTCGCCGCCTTCGACGCGCCGCGCAAGGAAATGCTCGTGACCTTCTGCCTCGACTGGATCGACGACGAGACGATCGCGCGGGCCGGCGCCGGACATAATCAATGGAGCGCGGCCGAGACCTGGCGCGCCGCCGGCTGGCGCTGCGAACAGCGCGGCCTGGACGACGAGGCGCTGGCGTTCTACCAGCGCGCCATCGACACCGCCAGGCAGCAGGACGCGCTGGGATGGGAGTTCCGTGCGGCGATCAGCACCGCACGGCTGTGGGTGCGCCGGGGCAGGACGGCAGAGGCCGCCGAATTGCTCGACGAGATCTGCGGGCGGGCTGCCTCCAGCGGCGACAACCCCGGACTGTCGCAGGCCCGCGCGCTGCGCAACGGACTCTTCCGGGCCTGAAGACGGCGCGCGGCACTGGGCGGCCGGCCATAACAAACCTTGACAGGGCTTAACTGGCCCAGGCATGGCTTTGCGCGCAGAGTGGCTGCTTCGCTCTCAGGGGGGCCCAGGACGACCGTGTCCCTCAACCGGAAAGCCGTCTCATGAGTACTTCTGAATTCCCCTTGACCTCGCCCTCGTCCCTTCCCCTCACGCCGCGCGCAGACCCGCTGGCCTCCAGTTTCGCCACAAGCTATGCGGGAGTGGTCGCCTTCATCGCCGTCGTCACGGAAGGCAGCTTCGCGCGCGCCGCCGACCGACTGGGCATCGGCCGCTCCGCCGTGAGCCGCAGCGTCCAGAAGCTGGAAGACCAGTTGAACGTCCGGCTCTTCCTGCGCACGACGCGAAGCACGACGCTCACGCGCGAGGGCGACCTCTTCTACGCCAACTGCCACACCGGGGTCGCCCGGATCGTCCAGGCCGTGGAAGAGATGCGTGACCTCCGGCAGGGCCCGCCGCGCGGACACCTGCGCATCAGTGCGGCGGTCGGGTTCGGCCGCCGGGTCGTTGCTCCTCTGCTGGGTGAATTCCGCGCCACCTACCCGGATGTCACCATCGACCTGCTCTTGAACGACAAGCCGACCGACTTCACCTCGGACCGCGTCGATATCGCGTTTCGCAACGGCCGCATGGAGGACGCCCAGATCATCGCCAAGCAGATCATCCCCATGCAGTTGCTGCTCTGCGCCTCCCCCGCCTACCGGGCAGCCCATGGGCTGCCCGCCACCGTGGAAGCGCTGGCCAGCCACGAGTGCATCAACTTTCGCCTTTCCTCCGGCCGCATCTTCGAGTGGGAGTTCAAGGTCAGCGGCCAGTTGCGCAAGTTCGTGCCCACGGCCAAGCTCACCTACAACGACGCGGACCTGGTGCTGCAGGCCGTGCTCGACGGCCATGGCATTGCCCAGCTGCCGGGCTACCTGGCCTGCGAGTCGCTGAGAACGGGTGCGCTGGTCCCGTGCCTGGCCCAGTACGCACCCGATGACAGCGGCCACTACATCTGCTACCTGAGCCGGCAGCACCTGCCTTCGCGCATGCGCGTGTTCATCGACTTCATGACCTTGAAGATCCGGGCCGCGGACCTGGACTGCCTCACCGACCTCAGCCCGAAGCTGCAGGCCGACACCGAGATTGGTGCCGACGCGACAACAGCGTGAGTCCCTGTGCGGACCTACCCCCGCGCTCATGGCGAACCTAGCATTTGAACCGTTCCACGGCCTCTTTCGCAGCACTCGCGCACCGTGGTCCGACGTTTCAATTTCAACCGCAGGAAACCATGAAGACCACACAGAACCCTTCGCGCCGACACCTGATTGCGACCGGCGCTGCCGTCGCCACCGGAACCCTCGCGTTCGGCATGCAAGACGCAGCCGGCGCAGCCCCCCGCAACCGTTCGACCCAACCCCGGAGCCCTTCCATGACCAGCAACACCATCACCACGCCCGACGGCACCCAGATCTTCTACAAGGACTGGGGCGACGGCCCCGTCGTCACCTTCTCCCACGGCTGGCCGCTCAATGCCGACGCCTGGGACGGACAGATGCACTTCCTGGCACGCAACGGCTATCGCGTCATTGCGCACGACCGCCGCGGCCACGGCCGCTCGAGCCAGTCGTCGTCGGGCAACGACATGAACGGCTACGCCGACGACCTCTCGGTGCTCTTCGAGGCCCTCGACCTGAAGAAGGCCACGATGGTCGGCCACTCCACCGGCGGTGGCGAGGTGGCACGCTACATCAGTCGCCATGGCAGCAAGCGCGTGGCCAAGGCCGTGCTCATCGGCGCGGTGCCGCCGGTTATGCTGAAGTCCGCGGCGAACCCCGAAGGCCTGCCGATCGAGGTGTTCGACGGCATTCGCGCCGGTGTGGCCAGCGACCGGTCGCAGTTCTACAAGGACTTTGCGATCCCGTTCTACGGCGCCAACCGTCCGGGCGCAAAGGTATCGCAGGGCATCCTCGACCACTTCTGGCTCTTGAGCATGCAATGCGGCCAGAAGAACTCCTACGAGTGCATCAAGGCCTTCTCCGAAACCGACTTCACCGAAGACCTGAAGAAGATCGATGTGCCCACGCTGATCATGCACGGCGAGGACGACCAGATCGTGCCCATCCACGACTCGGCGAAGAAGTCCGTGCAGCTCATCAAGGGCGCCAAGGCGATCTACTACCCCGGCGCGCCGCACGGGCTCACCGCCACGATGCAAGACAAGGTCAATGCGGACCTGCTTGCCTTCCTGAAGAGCTGAACCGCGAACAGGCCGACCGACCTCGAACTTGCACCATGCTGAATCTATTGCTGCAAACCACGATCAAAGGCGACCCGGACGACTGGAACATTGCGCGCTTCAGTCGCCTGGGTTCGTTTCTCTCGCAGTTGCAGGACGACGACGGTCGGCCGGCCTTCCAGGTGACAGCGCGCGATCGCTCTTCGCGCGCTGCCCCCGACCCCGTGCTGTCGACGCTGGATGAATCCGACTTCGACCAGCTCTGGCTCTTTGCAGTTGACACCGGTGACGGGCTGACACCGGAGGATTGCGCGGGCATCACCCGGTTCCGGCGCCGCGGCGGCGGCCTCATGGTCACGCGCGACCACATGGACCTGGGCAGTTCGATCTGCAACCTGAGCGGCGTCGGCGCCGCGCATCACTTCCACAGCCGCAACTGCGAGCCCGATGTGGGTCGCCAGTGCGTCGACAACCCGTTCTCGGGCCGCATCTCCTGGCCCAACTACCACTCGGGCGCCAACGGCGACTACCAGCGCATCCGCTCGGTCGGCAGCATCCACCCGGTGATGCGGGACAGGCGCTCGGCGACCGGTGTGATCCAGTATCTGCCCGCGCACCCCCACGAAGGCACCGTCAGCGCACCGCCCGGCGACTCGAGCGGACGCGTCATCATGGAAGGACAGAGCTCGGTATCAGGCAATCGCTACAACATCGCGGTCGCATTCGAGCGTTCCGAGCATGGCGGCAGAGCCATCGCGCAATCGACCTTTCATCACTTCGCCGACTACAACTGGGATCCTTCGGCGGGCTGTCCTTCGTTCGTGACGGAGCCCGCCGGCGATGGCATCGTCCGTTTTCCTGACGCTCTTCGCTCGACGAAGCAGTACGTCCGCAACATAGCCTTCTGGCTCGGCGCAGAGCAGACCCCCTGAGGAAAAACCATGCATGACTCACTTCAGATCACCACCGCCGATGGGAGCTTTACCGCTTACGTCGCCCGCCCACAGAAGCTTCCCGCACCGGCCATCGTCGTCGTTCACGAAGTCTTCGGCGTCAATGCCGACATGCGCCAGTCCTGCGACGAACTCGCGGCACAAGGCTATCTGGCCATCTGCCCCGACCTGTTCTGGCGAATCGCGCCGGGCGTCGAACTCACTGACCGCACGGAAGCGGAACGCGCTCGGGGCCTGGCGCTGTACAACGCCTTCGACCTCGATGCCGGCGTGAGCGACATCGCCGCCACCCTGCAGACCGCGCGCGCCATGCCGGACGTCACGGGTAAGGTCGGCGTAGAGGGCTACTGCCTCGGCGGCCTGCTGGCCTTCCTCACGGCCGCGCGGGTGGGCCCCGACGCAGCGGTGGCCTACTACCCTGGCAACGCGGACAAGTACGCCCGGGAAGCGGACCGGATCGCCAGCCCGCTGATCGTTCACCTCGCGGAAAAAGACGAGTACATCCCAGCCGACGCACAACGGGAAATTTCGTCCGCCTTGAAGGAACGCCCGCAGGTGCAGGTCTACAGCTACCCGGATCGTGGCCACGCCTTTGCACGGCACCGCGGCATCGCCTACGACGCCGAAGCGGCGGCCTTGGCCAACGGCAGGACCGCTGACTTCCTGGCCCTTCATCTGCGGAAACACTGAACCTTTCGGCGCGTCAGCAGCAGCAACGGGTTTCTCCAGCGAAAATCCGCGGACGGTCTTCGCAGGCCATCACTTGATGGAGTCAACCATGCTGCGTCTCTATGACAGCCGCCTGTCGGGCAACTCGTGGAAGGTCCGTATCCTGCTTAGCCAATTGGGCCTGGCGTACGACCGCGTCACGCTCGACCTGCAGAAAGGCGAGGCGCGCGACCCCGCGTTTCGCCAGATCAGCCGGTTCGCACGCGTACCGGTGCTCGTGCTGGAAGACGGCCGCCCGATCGTGGAGTCGGGCGCGATCCTGCTGCATCTTGCCTAGGGCACGCCCTACCTTCCCGACGACCCGTACCTGCGATCGGAAATCATGGGCTGGCTCTTCTTCGAGCAGGCGGACCTCCAGAAGGCCATCGCCATCCCGCGCGTGCTTCATCTGCACGGCCTTGCGCAGGAGAGGCGGCAAGACATCGACCGACTCCACGTCGACGGGTACGCGGGACTCGAGAAGCTGGACCAGTGGCTACTCGGGCGCACATGGCTCGTGGGCGAGAACTACACCGTCGCAGACCTCGCACTCTCCGCGTACGTTTCATTGGCCGGGCAAGGCGGCTACGACATGGCACGCTTTGCCGGCATTCACGACTGGCTGGCGCGCGTGCATGGCCAGCGCGGCTGGGTTCGCCTGATCCCCGAAGGCGGCCCGGCGGCCGCGCCTGACCCGCACCTGCATCGGGCATCGGCTGCAACGGCCGTGTCTTCGATCGTTCGAGATTCCGGGACCGTGCGTACAAGGTCCGACGCCTTCTCAATCACCAGCGTCCTCCATACGATTTGCCTGCGTTCACCTTGATGGAATCGAACGCAAACCCGCTCATTGATTGTTGGTTGGTGTGCCTGCCGCGCAGGCTGATGAGGAATGTGATGACGAGTCGTGACTCCCTGATCGAAATGACCGCCGCCGCGCGCGCCGCCATCGCGGCCCCCGCCCGCACCACCATCGTGGGCGGCCGCCCGACGCCAAGATTCGAACTGTTCCATGCGGCCAGTTCGCTGTGCTCGCAAAAGGTGCGCACGGTGCTGCATGAGAAGGCGCTTTCCTATCGCTCCAACGACATGCGCATCCTGAGTTCGATGGGCAGCGAGGGCCTGGTTCCGGCCGAACACTACAGCCCCGCCTACATCCGCCTGCGCCTGGTCGCCGCGCGGGAGCTGAACCGGGAATAGGTCGATGGCTACAGCGGAAGAACGTCGGTCGAAACGGAAGGCTTCGACCCGTGCGTCGTGCCGTTGCTCGTCGATTACGAAGCCGGCCGCGTGATTGCCGATTCGAAGCGCATCTGCATCTACCTCGATGCTGTGTCGCGCGACCCGGTGCAGCTCGTGCCCGACGCGCCCGCCGCACGCGTCGAGGTGATGCGCCAGGTCAGCATCGTCGACAGGATTCCGAACGGCGCCCTGCTCTACGGCTTTCATCCGGATGCGTATCTGCGGCCCGAGGCGCTCAAGGTGTCGATGCAGACGGTCTACGACTACAAGGTCATGGTGCTCGAGCGCCTGATGGCCGACAACGCCGGCGAACCCGACCTGGTGGCGGCCTACCGTGCCAAGATCGTGAAGGAAAGCGGCGGCAAGGAGGTGTGCCGTGACCCGGAGTTTCAGCGTGCTGCGCGCCAGCAGGCGGGGCAATTGCTGATCGACCTGGAGCGCGACCTGGCTGCAGGCTCTTTCGCCTGCACGAACGGGCACGCCTTCTCGCTCGCGGATGTGCTCTGGGGCGTGAACCTCGTGCGCCTGAACTACCTCGGACTGGCGTCGATGTGGGACCCGCTCCCCCGCGTCACACGCTGTTTCAACGTGCTGGCTAGGCGGCCTTCCTGTGCAACGAAGCGATCCAGGCGTCGCTTGATTCGCTGCCGCACTCCCGCTACATGGATGCCGTGGCGGACTGCAGCGCCGAAGCCGCCGCCTGATGCTTCTCGTGGTGTAGCGAAGCACCATGCACCCGCCGCTCACTGCGCTTTTCGCCATCGATCTAGCCGCCCGTCACTTCGTGAGGGCGGGCGAGTTCGTCCCATGACCTTCCCTGTACACGGAGACATACCTTGAACGCCGTTCGCCAGCCATACAGCGTGATCCCTCGTGCACCGGGTCTTCGCCGGGCGCTCGAAGCCCTTTCCACCCGGCGCATCACGGTCTCCGACCTGATCGAGCAGGCGCTCGACGCCGCGGAAGCCGGCAAGCGCGACCTGCACGCGTTCGCCGCCATCGACTGGGACGGCGCCTTGAAAGCCGCATTGGAAAGCGAGCGGCGCTATGCAGAAGGCAGGCCGCGGCCGCTGGAGGGACTGGCCATCGGCGTCAAGGACCTAATCGACACCCGAGACATCGAGACCAGCTACGGTTCAGCCGCCTACCTCGGCCACCGTCCAAGCCTCGACGCCGACATCGTGAGGTCGTTGATCGAACGCGGCGCCATTCCCATCGGCAAGACAACCACGCACGAATTCGCATGGGGCGTGACCACGGCCAGCGCTACCTTCGGGGACGCGTTGAACCCGCTGGACCGCACGCGCATTCCCGGCGGCTCCAGCGGCGGTGCGGCCGCGGCAATTGCTTACGGCGCCGTGGCGGCCGGCCTCGGCACGGACACCGGGGGGTCGGTGCGCATTCCGGCCGCGCTGTGCGGGGTCGTGGGCTTCAAGCCGACGTTCGGCGCGCTTCCCACACGCGGCATTTTTCCGCTGGCCCCGACGCTGGACCATCCCGGTTTTCTTGGCGAGACGGTCGACGACATCGCCATTCTTGCGGGTGCCTTTCGCATCGAGGCGCCACAGAACCTCGCGCGTATGGACGCACGCCTCGGCGTCATCCGCGAGATCGCGCCCGTGCCGTTGAGCGCCGAAGTTGCGGTCGCGTTCGATGCCGCCGTCGCAAGACTCGGAGACGTTTTTGCGTGCGCAACGCTCGATGGGCAAGGGCTTTTCAACGGCGTCTTCGAGGCCTTTGCGCACATCGTCCTGACCGAAGGCGGAGTCGAGCATTTCAGGCGCAAGGTGCGGCGACGCCGGTGTGGACGGGTCTGGTGGCCCCGCCCGAAGAGGTCGGCGGCCGTTACTGCGAGAACTGCCACGTGTCCGAAGTGGCCGATGCACCCATCAGCCCAGCGGCAGAAGGTGTGCGCTCCTACGCCCTGGATTCGGAAAACGCTCGGAAGTTGTGGACTCGAAGCGAAGAACTCGTTGGCGAGCGCTTTTGAAGAGAAGGTCTGAGGCGGCTAGCGAAAGGCAAGCCGCCGGTTCGAGCCGGCTTTCGTAGCGACTGGCGTTTTCATTTTGACCGGATTTGCTCATATTCAGTCGACTTGAAGGCATTCGAATCCGCGCGCAGTCACTAGATTCATTGGTGGCATCTAGCATTATTTCGGACCTCCATGCTTTCTTCACAACCGGCGGATTCTTCGCCCCGCGCCGCGCTCCTCATCGCCGGCATCCTGCTCATCGCGGCTAGCCTTCGAGCACCGATCACCACGCTCGGGCCCTTGCTCGAACCCGTGCGCGAGAGCTTCGCGCTCAACGCCTCGCAGGCCGGCCTGCTGACGACGCTTCCGCTCCTCGCGTTCGCCCTGGTGTCTCCACTTGCAGCGCCCATTGCACACAGGTTCGGCCTGGAGCGCGTGCTCTTCGCGTCGCTGGTCCTGCTGGTCGCCGGCATCGCCGTGCGCTCGACCGGCACCGTGTCGGCACTCTATGCAGGAACCTGCGTGATCGGTGGCGCGATCGCCATCGCCAATGTCCTTCTGCCCAGCTTGCTGAAAAGGGACTTCCCCCGCCATGTGGCGAAGCTCACGGCCTGCTATGCACTGGCGATGATCTCCGCCGCAGGCAGCGCGTTGGCCGTGGCCGTGCCGCTGGACCATTCGCTCGGCGCCGGGTGGCCGGCCTCGCTGGGCACCGTCGCCGTGCTGCCGCTCATCGCTGCGTTGCTGTGGCTGCCGCAACTGCGCTTTCGAACCATCTCGGCACCGGGCCTTTCCACGGGTGCTCGAGGGTCATCGGTGTGGAAGGCCTCGCTGGCCTGGCAGGTCGCGGGGTATCTGGGCCTTACCTGCTTCATCTACTTTGCGGCAATTGCATGGCTGCCTTCGATCCTCCAGGAGGCCGGCTTCTCGAGCGCACGCGCTGGCACGCTGCATGGATGGATGCAGCTGGCGGGGGCCGTGCCCGCGTTGCTGCTGATGCCGCTCTTGCACCGTATGCCCGACCAGCGCTGGATCGCGTTCGCGTCGCCCGCACTGAGTGTCTGTGGCCTGGCGGGCCTGCTCTTCCTGCCCGCACTGACGCCGTTGTGGATCTTCGCTTTCGGCATGGGCACGGGATCGGCGTTGATCCTGAGCCTGGCCTTCGTCGGACTGCGCGCCGGCAGCCAGCAGATCGCCGCGTCGTTGTCCGGCATGTCGCAATGCATCGGCTACCTGCTGGCGGCCGTCGGTCCGACGCTGGTCGGCTTCCTGCACGAAGCCGCGGGCACCTGGACGGTGCCGCTGGTGGCCTGCCTGGTGCTGTGCCTGGCGATGTGCGTGCTTGGGCTGTCGGTGGGTCGGGCCGTGCACATCGGCCAGTGAATGGCGCAGGCGTCCGAGTGGCTCAAGGCTCGCTCTTGAAGCCGATGCGCACATGGCTTTCGTCACAGAACGGCTTGTTGCGGCTCGCACCGCAGCGGCACAACCACGTGACCTCGGTGCGTGCCACCGCCCGCCCCGTTCCGCTGAGGATCTCCAGGTTGCCGCGAACCTCCAGCGGCCCATTGGTCTGCGGATCGATCTGCAGCACGCCATCGCGTGCATCAAGCATATCGATCTGTCCGCTCGCGGGCTCGCCGCTGGCGTCGAAGCCGATGGCCCGATGGGTGTTGTCGCAGAACGGCTTGTTCTTCGATGCGCCGCAGCGGCACAGCGTCGCGCGAAAGCCGACGGCCTTACCCGCCACGCGCATGTCCGCGCGCACGGCGTACGGGCCCGCCTCCCGCAGCGAGAGCAGATTGACCGGCGGTGCCGGCTCGTCGGCGTGTCCGTCGTGGCGTACATAGCGGATGGCGCCCGATGGGCAGGCATGCGCAATGCCGACCACGGCTTCGACGTCCATCGCATCGGGATGGATCCAAGGGCCTTCCACATTGGCGACGAAGACCTTCGGTCCCCGGGTCACGCAGAACCGCGCATGGATGCAGCGCTTGCCGTCGAACCGTATCGAGAGTCCGGGGGCGTCGGCGATCTCCACGTTGTTATCGGATTCGCCAGATTCGGTCGATGGCATGCGTGCTCCAGGTGTCGGGTTCACGGGGATCGTAGGAGCGCCCCGCCGGCGGCGGTAGGTGCAATGGCGTGACCGTGGTGTTGCCCTGCTCGCACCAATGCATCGATGCACCGGCACCGCGATTGGTGCGCTGGCGACAACACGGTGCGCCCCGACACATGCCTACCGCCACTGCGCACGCCTACCTAGCATCGAATCGTTCGCAAGCCTCTCCTTCACAACGCGAAGCCGACCGTCCCGCCGAAAGCGAACGACTCACTTCAACCCAACGGATACCTCATGAAGCTCTATCACATGCCCGGCGCGTGCTCCCTCGCCGACCTGATCGTTCTCCAGTGGATCGGCGCAGACCACGAGACGGTGCGCATGAGCCTGGAAAGCATCAAGTCGCCCGACTACCTTGCCATCAACCCGGGCGGCACGGTGCCGCTGCTGGCACATGGCGACCTGTCGCTCACCGAGAACGTCGCCATCCTCGGCTACCTGGCCGACCTGTACCCCGAAGCGCGCCTGCTGGGCGACGGCTCGCCGCGCGCCCGCGCCGAGGTCATGCGCTGGCTGGGCTTTCTCAACTCGGATGTGCACAAGGCATTCAAACCGATCTTCACGCCGCAGCGCTTCCTGAAAGACGCGGCGATGGCGCCCGTCCTTGCCGACAACGCGCGCGGCCATGTGCGCGAATACCTCGCGCGGCTGGACGATCAACTCGATGGACGCGACTGGCTGACCGGCGAGCGCTCCATCGCGGACCCGTACCTGTTCGTGCTCTCCCGCTGGTCGGCGGCCAAGAAGGTCGACATGCAAGGCCTGGACAACCTCGCGCGCTTCGTCCGGATGATGGACGGCGACGCCGGCGTGCAAGCCGCGCTGGGCGCCGAAAGCGGCGTGTCGCAGTAACCAGAGGCACGCCATGAGACTTTCGCTGGAATCTTCTCTCGAAGCCCCCGAACAGGGCTGCGCCACGTCGAGTGCGCTCGCTCGCTGGTACGCCGAACAACCCGCCGTGCGGCGCCTGTGGGCCATCCGCCCAACGGACGAGCCCATGCTGCGCGTCATCGTGATGCTGGAACCCTCGCCGGACGGCGACGAGATCAGCCCGGCCTGGATGGCACACGGCAACCGATGGGCGCGCGACCTGCGCGAGCGGCTGGCCGGCGTCGTGCAACTGGAGCGCATCGATGGGCCGCTGCCCGACGAGTTCGAGATCGACGGCGACGGCGCTGTTCTCTCGGCGCTGTGCTGGCGCGACTCGACCGCGCTCGAGGCCTGAGCCCCCCTATCGATCCCTTCATTTTTCCCTACCCCTGGACCATCACCATGAGCAAAATTCTCGTTCTCTACTACAGCATGTACGGCCATCTCGAAACGATGGCCCACGCGGTCGCCGAAGGTGCGCGATCGGTCGAAGGCTGCGAAGTGGCCCTCAAGCGCGTGCCCGAGACCATGCCGCCCGACGCGTTCCGCCAGGCCGGTGGCAAGGCCGACCAAGTGGCGCCCATTGCCACGGTGGCGGAGCTGCCGGACTACGACGCGATCATCTTCGGCACCCCCACGCGCTTCGGCAACATGGCCGGGCAGATGCGCACCTTCCTCGACCAGACCGGTGGCCTGTGGGCCTCGGGCGCGCTCATCAACAAGATCGGCAGCGCCTTCACCTCGACGGGCACGCAGCACGGCGGGCAGGAAACGACCCTCGTGTCGTTCCATTCGACGCTGCTGCATCACGGCATGCTGATCGCGGGCGTGCCGTACTCGTGCACGGGCCTGACGAACATGACCGAAATCACCGGCGGCTCGCCCTACGGTGCCGCCACGCTGGCCGGCTCCGACGGCAAACGCACACCCTCGGACAACGAGCTGTCGATCGCCCGCTTTCAGGGTGAGCACGTGGCGCGACTCGCCGCTCGCCTGGCGCACTGAGCCCCGCCATGACCACTCGCCAGAGCGAAGTCGCTGGTGTTGAGGCCGTCATCCTGCCGCCAACGCGCGACCTCGGGGACGGCTTCAAGGTTCGGCGAGCCTTGCCGTCGGCGCACCGACGGATGGTCGGGCCGTTCATCTTCTTCGACCACATGGGGCCCGCGACTTTCGCGGCCGGCCAGGCCTTCGACGTGAGGCCACATCCGCACATCGGCCTGGCCACGGTCACTTACCTGATTGCGGGCGAGATCCTGCACCGCGACGGCCTGGGCAACGTGCAGACGATTCGCCCCGGCGAGGTCAACTGGATGACCGCAGGTTCGGGCATCGTGCACTCCGAGCGCACGCCCGAAACCGAGCGCCGGGCCGGCGCTTCGCTCTTCGGTATTCAGGCCTGGGTGGCACTGCCGAAGGCGCATGAGGAGACCGAACCGGGCTTTTTCCATCACGCAGTGACGGCCATTCCACGGACCGAATCGGACGGCGCTGCGTTGACGCTGATCGCGGGGCGCAGCGACGGCCTGGTGTCGCCGGTGCGCACGTACTCGGACATGGTGTACGCCGACATCGTGCTCGAAGACGCCGCGCGCTACCAGCTGAAGGCGGAGCACGTCGAGCTTGCGGCCTACGTGGTGTCGGGCGCGCTCGAGGTCGTCGGACAGGCTGGCCGCTTCGAAGCCGGCGAGCTGGTGGTCTTCAAACCCGGCGCCGAACTCGTGCTGCGCGCAGCCGGCTCCTCCCGGTTGATGCTGGTCGGCGGCGAACCGCTTGCCGAGCAACGTCACATCTATTGGAACTTCGTCTCTTCCTCGGCCGAGCGCATCGCGCAGGCCAAGGACGATTGGCGTGCGCAGCGCTTTGCGGGCGTGCCGGCGACAGCGAGTTCATTCCCCTGCCTGCGGACATGCCATCTGCACACCCCGCTTCGGCGTAGAGAAAGAGGTTCGACGATGGCCCAAGGCACCGCGCGCATCGGACGCGACCACTACCGCACGCAGGTCGATCTCGCCAGCGGCCACACGCTCGTCTCGGACGAGCCCTCCGTCCTCGGAGGTGAAGGCGCAGGGGCCACGCCCTACGAACTGCTGGTTGCCGCCCTGGGGGCATGCACCGCCATCACGCTGCGCATGTATGCGGACCTGAAGCGCTGGCCGCTCGAATCGGTGCAGGTCGACCTGCACCTGTCCCGGGAAGACAACGCGACGGTGATCGAGAGATCGCTGCGCATCTTCGGCCTGGACGACGCCCAGAAGGCGCGCCTGGCCGAGATCGCCGAGCGAACCCCGGTGATCCTGACGCTCAAGGCAGGCATCCCGATCCGTACGCATCTGCTTTAGACACAGGAACACGCCCCGTGCCCACTCGCGCTTTCGAATTTCTCAACCAGAACGGACACCGCCTGTCAGGCAGCCTCGAAATGCCGGAGGGCATCCAGCGGGGTTGGGCCCTGTTCGCGCACTGCTTCACCTGCGGCAAGAACAACCTCGCGGCCGTGCGCATCGCGCGGGCGCTGGCCAGCGTGGGCATCGGGGTGCTGCGCTTCGACTTCACCGGGCTGGGCGACAGCGAGGGCAGCTTCGCCGACGCGAGCTTCTCGCTGAACGTGCAGGACCTGGTGTCGGCCGCCGACGCCATGGAGGCTGCCGGCATGCCGCCCCGCTTGCTCATCGGTCACAGCCTCGGTGGCTCCGCCATGCTCGCTGCTGCAGGCCGCATCGCGAGCGCGCGCGCCGTCGCGACCATCGCCGCGCCGTTCGATGTGGCGCAGGTGCTGCACCTGCTGGACCCCGCGGGTCTTGCGCGCATCGAAACCGAAGGACAGGCGCTGGTCCAGGTGGTCGGACGGCCCATGGCGGTCGGCAAGGTCTTCGTGGACGACTTGCGCGCACACGACCCGGGTGCGCGTATCGCGGCCCTGCGCCGGCCGTTGCTGCTGCTCCATGCGCCGCAGGACCGGACAGTCGACATCGAGAACGCCACGCGCATCTTTCTGGCGGCGAGGCATCCCAAGAGTTTCGTCTCGCTCGATGATGCGGACCACCTGCTGTCGCAGCGCGAAGACGCCGAACAGGTCGCGCTCCTCATCGCGACCTGGGCAGCCCACTACCTGCCCGAGCCATCCGCCGTCCATCCGGTCGCGGCGGATGCCGAGGCGGAAGAAACGGGGCTGGGCAAATTCCAGCTCGCGCTGCGCTCGGGCGGCTCGCGCTGGCTCGCGGACGAACCCGCGACGGTGGGCGGGCTCGGCTCGGGCCCGACGCCCTACAACCTGCTGTCATCCGCGCTCGCTGCCTGCACGACCATGACGCTGCGCCACTACGCCGACAGCAAGGGCTGGTCGGTCACGCGCATCCGCACCGCGGTGAGCCACCACAAGGACAAGGCGCTCTCTCCGCCCGACGTCTTCAGCCGGCGGGTGTCGATCGACGGCACCGTCACGCAGGCGCAACGCGCACAGCTGCTCGACATTGCGCAGCGATGCCCGGTTCACCGAACGCTCGAAGGGGGCGCGCGCTTCGATCCCGTGGAAGGCGAGCCACCGGCATAGGCCGGCTCGTCCTCTCACCCTCCCTTCATGCAAGGAATCGACCATGACTACACCTACCGCTCCGTCCGCAGGACTGCTCACGCCCTACACCGGCGACGAGATGCTTCCGCTCTACACCACCACCGTCGCCGTCTCGGGCGGCGAGGCGCGCCATGCCAGGGCGTCAGGCCGGGTGGTGTCCGACGACGGCCATCTGGACCTGGTCCTGCGCCTGCCCAAGGCACTGGGCGGCAACGGCGGCGGAACGAACCCCGAACAGCTCTTTGCAGCCGGCTTCGCCGCCTGCTTTCACGGCGCGATGACGCTGATCGCGAGCGCCCGAAAGATCCGGCTGCCGCAGGACATCGACATCGCCGCCACCGTGACCTTCGGCCGTGACCCGGCCGACGGGCTGTTTCTCATCACGGCCGATCTCGCCGTGCGCCTGCCCGCGATGGACGCCGACGATGCCGCTGCGCTGGTGGCAGAGACCGAGAAGGTCTGTCCCTACGCCAAGATGGCCCGCGTGGGCATGCGCTCCACGATCCGCCTCGTCTGAGTGCGGGGCGCACAGCGAACGCACGATTGGTGCCTCGCAAGCAACACCGTGATCCACGGCACAGGCCTACCGCGCCCCCGGCACCCGATCCTACGATTCACTCATCGCATCAACAAAGGCAAGACCATGAACAAGATCGCAAGAAGCCTCGGGCTGACCCTGCTGTTCGCCGCAGGCGCCGCCATGGCACAGCACGCCGCCGCGCACGGCACGCCAAAAGACGCCAAGGTGACGCCGCTTCTGACCCAGGAGATGAAGGACATCCCCGGCAAGGAAGTGCTGATGATCACAGTGGACTATCCGCCCGGCGCCGCCGACCCCGTGCATCGCCATGACGCCCACAGTTACGTGTACGTGCTCGAAGGCTCGATCGTGATGGGCGTGAAGGGCGGCAACGAAGTGACGCTCAAGGCTGGCGACACCTTCTACGAAGGCCCCGACGACATCCACATCGTCGGGCGCAACGCGAGCAAGACGAAGCCTGCGAAGTTCGTGGTCATGCTCGTGAAGAACAAGGGTGCCGAGTTCTTCATCCCAGTGAAATAACCCACCGGTTGCATTCCACCCGCTGCTACGAAGATGACGGGTGTCAGATCGCCGAGGCGGCTGTAACGAGGCGTGCACTTTCCACCCGTTCGTGCACGGGACAGACTCACGTCGGCGCGGTGTCCCCGCGTAAATCCGACCAGCAACACGGCGACGCGGCGGGTGGAAGGCATCCCATGCTTCCTGCAACAGGAGGCCGGCACAAGCAGACAGGACCCATGCAATGAAACTCTTCTACATGCCCGGTGCCAGTGCACTGGCGGACCACATCGTGCTCGAGTGGGCCGGCCAGCCGTACGAGACGATCCGCATGGATCGCCACAGCATCAAGACGCCGGAGTATCTGGCGCTCAATCCCACTGGCGTGGTTCCGCTGCTCGTGCACGGCGACTTCACGCTGACCGAGAACGTCGCCATCCTCGGCTACCTCGCGGACCTGCACCCGCATCTGCAACTGGCAGGTGACGGCTCGCCGCGTTCGCGAGCGGAGGTCATGCGCTGGCTCGGCTTTCTGAACTCCGACGTGCACAAGGCGTTCAGGCCGATCTTCTTTCCCGAGCGTTACCTGCCGGACGACGGCCTGGCGGTGCAGTTGGCCGCCACGGCGCGCGGCCACGTGCGCGAGTATCTCGGGCGGCTCGATACGCAACTCGCAGGGCGCGAATGGCTCACGGGGCAGCGCTCCATCGCCGACGCCTACCACTTCGTGATGCTGCGCTGGGCCATCGGCACGAAGGTCGGCCTGCACGACTTCGGGAACCTGACGGCCTTCGTTCGCCGAATGCATGCCGATGAAGGCGTGCATGCGGCGCTCGTGATGGAGGAAGGCCTGGCGCCGCGCACCGAACGCGCGCACAGCGCCCCCGATCAGTTGATGCGCCTGAACGAACGGATCCGCGACAACCTGGCCACCACGCTGAACGCGGAAGTGGTCGGGATGGTCGAGTACAGCGAAGGCGACGGCGCCGCGCTCGAAGTGCGCCGCGGTCTTGTGGAGGTCGAGGTCTCGCGGATGGACACGGTCTTCAGCTGGCAGGACGAGAACTACCGCGGACAGGCCGCCATTCCGTTCCAGAACTTCTCGCGCTATGTCAGCAACGGCGCGATCCGGCTCGAACTGTAGATACAACCGCCCATGACCACACCGCCTGCCCGATTCGCGTTGCCCTCCTCCGGTTACCACGAATCGACCGCTGGCGGACACCGAGGAGCAAATGCCATGAAGATTCCCGCCCCCTCACTGTCCCCGTCCCCGTCACACGAAAGGGTGCGCGCATGACCGCCGGCTGCACGCACCCGGACCAGGTCCGCCCGGTCATGCCGGCCGGCACCGGGTGCGAGGAATGCCTGCGTTCCGGCGGCCGCTGGGTTCACCTGCGCATGTGCCTCATCTGCGGCCACGTCGGATGTTGCGACTCGTCGCAGGGAAAGCACGCGACCGGTCACTTCCACGAGACCGGCCACGCGGTCATGCAGTCCGCGGAGCCCGGCGAATCCTGGCGATGGTGCTATGTCGACCAGAAGCTCGTCTGAGCCTCGGGTGCGATGCAGCGGCGTGCACCGGACGATCGCCCTTCCTACTTTTCGGAGCCCTGCCATGAGCCCGCAACTCTCAGCTTTCGACCATAACGACGCCGCCGATGCGGTGTTCGACTCCACGGGCATCGCTGCCCGTGCCAAGCGCGCCGGCGACCTTGCGCCTGACATCACATTGCCGGACGGTGCCGGTCGGCCGGTTCGGCTGTCGGACGTTTGGCGCAAGGGACCGCTCGTGCTGGTCTTCTTCCGCGGCGGCTGGTGCGGCTACTGCAACCTCCAACTGCGTGCCTGGCAGCAGCAGGCGGGTGAACTCGCACGGCTCGGTGCAACGCTCCTGGCAATCTCACCGCAGACGTCTGACCATTCAATGCGTACGGCCGCGGACAACCAATTCATTTTCACCGTGCTCAGCGATTCCAACCTCGAAGCCGCCAATGGCTTCGAACTGGCCTTCACGCTTCCGCCCGAACTCGTGAGCTTCTACGGTTCGGTGGGCACCGACATTCCTGTCCTGAATGGCAACGGCCTGTGGGTGTTGCCGGTTCCGGCGACCTATGTGATCGACGAGGAAGGCCGCATCCGTTTCGCCCACATCGAGGAGGACATCCGAAAGCGCGCGGAGCCGGCCGATGTGCTCCGCGTGATCGAAGGCTTGGTCAGCGGCCGTGCCCTTGCGGCGGCGGGCGGCAGCTAACGCCAGCAGCGGCCCCATGCGACGAAGCCCGCCAGTGACTGGCGGGCTTCCTTGCGATGGGTCTCAAGAGATTCGCTGCGTCAGTTGGGCGTGCCGCCGGGAACGGGCTTGCGGCGATTCGGCTTTCGCGTATCGCGCGTCTGGTGGCGCTTCTCGCCGGCAACGGCGGCCGTGTCGGTTCCGATCGCGCCGCCTTCGGCGGTCTTGACCGTGTCGCCCGAGGCTGCGGCGACCTTGCCCTGCGATTTCGCCGCCACCTTGGCCTGCGCTCGTACCTGCGGCTTGCTGTCGGTGATGGCCTGGTGCTCCGCCGATTGTGCGAAGACGCTCGTCGCTGCCAGGAAGGCGGCGGTCATGACGGTGATGTGCTTGAACATTGGATTGGTTTTCCGAAAGTGAATGGGATGACGCCGCGTTGCCGCAAGCGTCCAAAAAATTCTAGGACGCAGCCTCGCCGGATTTCACTTTCGACTGGTGCCATTTCCGAAACATGCCGAGCCCTCGACCGGATTGTTGCGCGACGGGCAACACCGTGAAGCCCCGTGCATGGCTACCGGCGGCAACCTCCCCGACCTACGCTACGTCCCTGTCTGCGCGATCTTCGCAAACGGATGACTCAGCCGCTTCTGAGTCCAGGCATTCGCCACCCATTCCAGGAGTTAGTCGTGACCCAACGTGTCAACTATGTCGAGCAATCGCCCGAGCTCTTCAAGAAGTTCGTCGAGTTCCTCAACGCGATCAAGGAAGGCGCGATCGAAGAGCCGATCCGCAACCTCGTGTCGATCCGCACGTCGCAGCTCAACGGCTGCGCGTTCTGCCTGGACATGCACGTCAAGCAGGCCAAGATCCAGGGCGAGCGCGAGCTGCGCCTGTACCACCTGGCCGCATGGCGCGAGTCGACGCTGTTCATTCCGCGCGAGCGTGCGGCGCTGGCCTGGACCGAAGTGCTGACCAAGCTGCCCGAACACGGCGTGCCCGACGACATCTACGAGCGCGTGCGCACGCAGCTGTCGGAAAAGGAAATCTCCGACCTCACCTTCCTCGTCATGTCCACCAACGCATGGAGCCGCCTGAACATCGGCTTCAAGAGCGTGCCCGGCGCCTCCGACAAAGTCTTCGGCCTGGACAAGGCGAAGCTCGCCTGATCCGCGCCGCCAGGAATCACCCCGTCATCCACCCGGCCCCTTGCGGGCTACAAGGAAATCATCATGAAGATCGTTGTCATCGGCGGCTCGGGCCTCATCGGTTCGAAGGTCGTCAGCAAGCTTCGCGACGCCGGCCACGAGGTCGTTGCCGCATCGCCGGCCTCGGGCGTCAATACCATCACCGGCGAAGGCCTGGCCGAGGCCCTCAAAGGCGCGCAGGTCGTGCTGGACGTGGCGAACTCGCCCTCGTTCGAGGACAAGGCCGTGCTCGAGTTCTTCGAGACCTCGGGACGCAACCTGCTGGCCGCAGAAGCCGTGGCCGGCGTGAAGCACCACGTTGCGCTTTCGGTGGTCGGCACGGACCGCCTCTCCGAAAGTGGCTACTTCCGCGGCAAGATCGCGCAGGAGAAGCTGATCCGCGAATCGAAGATTCCTTACACCATCGTCCACTCGACGCAGTTCTTCGAGTTCCTCGGCGGCATAGCGCAATCGGGCACCGACGGTGACACCGTGCGCCTCTCGCCAGCCTTCGTGCAGCCGATCGCATCGGACGACGTCGCGGCCGCCGTGGCGGACTACACCCTGGGCAACCCGGTGAACGGCGTGGTCGAGATCGCCGGCCCCGAGCGCGTTCGCCTGTCCGATCTCGTGCAGCGGTTTCTTGCCAAGACCAGCGATCCGCGCAAGGTCGTCCAGGATGTGCACGCACGCTACTTCGGTGCGGAACTGAAGGACGAAACGCTGGTACCCGGCGCCAATCCGCGCATCGGTGCCCTCGGCTTCGAAGCCTGGTTCGCGCTGCCCAAGCCGGCCCGCTGAGACGAAGTCCACCCTCGGCCACATCAGGATGCGGCCGAGGGTTCTTGCCCCAAGGCCCTCCTCGCCCCATCCTGGTGACCCCATGCCCGACAGCTCTGAACTCTCCACACTCGCCTCGACGAATCTGGCCGACGTCAGCCGCGGGCGCTACGTCGTCGATCCCGCGCACTCGCACGTGCTGTTCAGCGTGTCGCACTTCGGTATCTCGACCTATTTCGGCGAGTTCACCGGCCCTGGCGGCACGCTCGACATTCCGTTGTCGGCCAACCGCAGCGCCACCCGGCTCGCGGTGTCAGTACCGGTCGCCAACGTGAAGACCACGAGCCGGATCCTGGACGATGAACTCAGGAGCCGCGACTGGCTGGACGGCGAGCGGTTTCCGTTGATCGCCTTCGACTTCGCTGCGCCTCTTTCCTTAGCCGCGAATTCGTTTCAGGTGACCGGGGCACTCGCCCTGCATGGCGTGACGCGCAACGTCACATTCGACGTGAGCTTCGTCGGCGCCGGAATGAACCCGGCAAAGCAGGTCTACACGATCGGCTTCGACATCCGGGGTCGCATCCGCCGCAGCGACTTTGGCGTGACCGCCGCACTCCCGATGATCGGCGACGAGCTCGGTCTTATCATCAGCACGGCTTTCGAACTCGAAGCCCCAGCCGCCTGAGCGCGCTTTTCCGCAACACCATTGAACAGAAGCCCGGAATGCCCACGCCGAAAGATACAGCCACCGTTTCCGCGGCAGAAGCCGTGCAATCCAGCCCGCTGCAGCCGCCTCCCGTCACGCTGCTCGACAAGTACAAGGGGCAGAAATTCGAACCGATCTATTCGACGGTCGTCACGGTGAGCGGCGGTGAAGCAGAACACGGACGGGCCTCGGGCGTGGCGCGCTCCGATGACGGTAACCTCAATGTGCAGTTGCGGCTTCCTACCGCGCTCGGCGGTGGCGGTGGCGGCACCAACCCGGAGCAGCTGTTCGCAGCGGCCTATGCCGCGTGCTTCCATGGCGCGTTGAACCTGCTGGCGGCGAAGAAGAAGATTCCGGTTCACGACGCCACCGTGGAGGTGTCCGTCGCTTTCGGGCGTGACCCCGTCGACGGGCTCTTCATGCTCACCGCCGATGTCCGGATCCATTTGCCTGACGTCGAGAAAAGCGTGGCCGAAGAGCTGGTGCGCAGCACAGAAAGATTCTGCCCGTACGCGAAGATGGCCCGCAACGGCATCACCAGCATCGTTGCACTGGCGACCTAGAACTCCAACACCGGCGCCACGCTCCGACGGCGCTCCCTTCCCTGCGTTGAGAAAGCCCCCCATGAGCGATTCGTCCGGAACCCCGAACAAGACCCCGTTGACCACCGCCTTCGGCGCGCCTGTGGTCGACAACCAGAACAGTCTCACCGCCGGCCCCCGCGGCCCGATGCTGATGCAGGATGTATGGCTGCTCGAGAAGCTCGCCAACTTCAACCGCGAGGTCATTCCCGAGCGCCGCATGCACGCCAAGGGCTCTGGCGCGTTCGGCACCTTCACTGTCACGCACGACATCACGAAGTTCACGCGCGCCAAGCTCTTCAGCGCGGTGGGCAAGAAGACCGAGATGTTCGCCCGCTTCACCACGGTAGCCGGCTAACGCGGCGCAGCCGATGCCGAGCGCGACATCCGCGGCTTCGCGCTCAAGTTCTACACGGAAGAAGGCAATTGGGACCTGGTGGGCAACAATACGCCCGTCTTCTTCCTGCGCGATCCTCGCAAGTTTCCGGACCTCAACAAGGCCGTGAAGCGCGACCCGACGACCAACCTGCGCAGCGCCACCAACAACTGGGACTTCTGGACGCTGCTGCCCGAGGCGCTGCACCAGGTCACCATCGTGATGAGCGATCGCGGCATTCCGGCGAGCTACCGCCACATGCACGGCTTCGGCTCGCACACCTACAGCTTCGTCAACGCGCAGCACGAACGCTTCTGGGTCAAGTTTCACTTCAAGACGCAGCAAGGCATCAAGAACATCACCGACGCCGAGGCCTCAGCCCTCGTGGGCGGCGACCGCGAAAGCCACCAGCGCGACCTGTTCGATTCGATCGGCCGCGGCGACTTCCCCAAGTGGACGCTGTACGTGCAGGTGATGGCCGAAGCCGATGCAGAGAAGGTGCCCTACCACCCCTTCGACCTGACCAAGGTCTGGCCCAAAAAGGACTACCCGCTCATCGAAGTGGGCGTGATGGAGCTCAACCGCAACCCCGAGAACTTCTTCGCCGACGTGGAGCAGAGCGCCTTCGCGCCCAACAATCTCGTGCCCGGTATCGGCGTGTCGCCCGACAAGATGCTGCAGGTGCGCCTGTTCGCGTACTCGGACGCGCAGCGCTACCGCCTGGGTGTCAACCACCACCAGATTCCGGTGAACGCCGCGCGCTGCCCGGTGCACAGCAACCACCGAGACGGCACCATGCGCGTGGACGGCAACTACGGCGGCACGCTGCACTACGAACCCAACAGCTTCGGCCAGTGGCAGGAACAGCCCGACTACCGCGAGCCGCCCCTCAAGCTGCGCGGCGATGCGGACTTCTGGAACTTCCGCGAAGACGATGCCGACTACTACAAGCAGCCCGGCGACCTGTTCCGCTTGATGAAGCCCGAGCAACAGCAGGCGCTGTTCGACAACACGGCACGCGCCATGGGCGATGCGCCGGAATTCATCAAGCGACGGCACATCGACAACTGCACCAAGGCTGATCCGGCCTACGGGGCGGGCGTGGCGAAGGCGCTGGGTCTCTAAGGCTCCCCTGCCTCAGGACGGCCGTTCGAGCTCCGTCGCGAGGAACTCGATGAAGAGCCGCGCACGCGCCGGCGCTTGGCGCCCGAAAGCATGCAGGGCCGAGATGGTCACGAGCGGCAACGGCTGCGACGGCAGCACGGGCACCAGTCGGCCGGCATCGATGTCGTCCTGCACGAACAGGCGCATGATCTGCACGATGCCCAGATTGCCGAGCGCCGCGATGCGCAGCGCGACGCTGTTGTCCGTGTCGAACACGCCAGAGGGATTCAATACGGTGCCATCGGCAAAACGGATTGGAAACGCCTTGCCACCCAGCATGTAGCGCACGTGCGCGTGGCTGTGCAGGGCATCGATCGAATCGGGCGTGCCGCGGCGCGCCAGGTACCCGGGCGATGCCACCAGCACGAGCGGCATGTCGGCGAGGCGCCGCGCAGTGAGGTCGGAGTCGGCCACCTGCCCCGCGCGAATGGCGATGTCGTAGCCTTCGCGGATCAGGTCGACGTGGCGGTCGGCAAGGCTCATCTCCAGCTTCAGCTCAGGATGCCCGGGCAGGAACTTGCCGACCACCGGCTCCAGGAGGATGCGCCCGAGGTCCCCGGGCGCCGTGATGCGCAGCACGCCCTGCGCGATGCCGGCGGGCTGCATCGCGTCACTGGCCTCGTCGAGCGCGCGCAACAGAGGCGCGATCCGTTCGTAGTACGCGGCACCTTCCTGCGTGAGCGACAGCACCCGCGTCGAACGCTGGAACAGTCGCACGCCGAAGCGTTGCTCCAGTCGCGCCACACTTTTGGAAACCGCCGACGGCGACGTCCCCAGCGTCCGCGCGGCCGCACTGAACGAGCCGGCCTCCACGGCACTGGCAAAAGCCACCAATCCGGGCGCATGGTCGAGGACATTCATTGAAGACTCCGGGGCACAAGTGTTTTCATTTTTGCCCACTACCGAAGTGCCAGTGGACAACCTAGATTGAAGACTTCTCTCTTCGTTGAACAAGGAAAAGCACCATGCAGAAACTCTCCGGCAAAGTGGCCGTGATCACCGGCGGCAACAGCGGCATCGGCCTGGCCTGCGCCCAGTCTTTCGCGGCGGAAGGCGCTCGTGTCGTCATCGTGGGACGCCGCCAGGGCGCCGTGGATACGGCGTTGGCGAGCATCGGTCCGGACGCGATGGGCTTCGTTGGCGACGTGGCCGACCTGGCGATGCACGACCGCCTGCTCGCTGCGGTGAAAGCGCGGTTCGGCGCGATCGACATCTATGTGGCGAATGCGGGAACGGCCATTCTCGAGCCGTCCTCTGCCGTCACCGTGGACAACTACGACGCGCAGTTCGCCACCAACACGCGCGCTGTGTTCTTCGGCGTCACCAAGGCGCTGGCGTTCATGCGCGATGGCGGCTCGATCATCCTCACGAGTTCGATCGCCGGCGGCAAGGTGATGGACAACCACGCGGTCTACGCAGGCAGCAAGGCCGCCATCGAGGCCTTCGCGCGCAACTGGGCACTCGAACTCAAGGACCGCCGCATCCGGGTCAATGTGCTGAGCCCCGGACCGGTCGACACACCGATCCTGGCAAAGCTGGGCATCACGGAATCCGCACGGCCCGAGTTCGACAAGAGCATGGCGGCCGCGATCCCGCTCGGTCGCCTGGGCCGGCCGAATGAGCTGGCGCAAGCGGCGCTGTTCCTGGCGAGCGACGACAGCGTGTTCGTCACGGGCGTCAACCTGAAGGTCGACGGCGGCATGGCGCTGGCCTGAAAGGCGGCGCCTGGCCGTCAGGCCCAAGCCACCGTGCGCGGAGGGAGGAATCCCTTTGCGTTGGCCAGGTCGGGCCACGGCAGCACGGTTTCGCCGGCGACCAGCCACTTGCCGTCCGTTCGCCGAAGCCGCAGTTCATAGAGCGCCGGGTCGGCGTTCTGGCTCATGCGCCGAAAGAGAATGGCAGTCGCTTCATCGCCCTGCTCCTCGATGTGCAGGATGCGCTTTTCCGTCGACAGCGGCTTTTCGCCAGTGTCACGGCGGCTTCTGAATTCGGCCATCATTTCGGACTTCGAGAAGCGGGCAACCTCTCCTTGGGGCGTCAGTACCAGGAAGCCGAGGTCCTCGGTGTAGAGCGCCTCCATTTCGTCCATTCGATAGTGGCTTCCGGTTTCGGCGAGCAGGTCGATGAAGGCAATGATTTCCGGGTTGCGGGATGAAGGCATGAGAAGTTCCTTTGGCTGGGCTGCGACAAGAGCATCAGCGCAAGGGTCAGCCATTGGACGGAGGTGCAACAACTGCGTTCATTGCGCCGTTCCTTGCGATGGGAGCTCGATGGGGTTCATCGTAGGTTGGGCGCCAGCGCTTCGGTAGGTCCGCACAAGGACGCGCGCTGGTTCCGGTTCGGCATCAATGCCGCATGGCTCATGCAACGCTGCCAGCCTCCGGCGCTGCCTTCTGGCGCCATCTCTTGAGCGGTACGTCCACCAGATGCAGGCAGATCGCCGCCATCGCGAACGAGAAAACAAGGGTCGCGCTCAGCGTGATCCATAACCGATGCCTTCGGTAGGAGCACGCTGTAGCGCTGCCTGATTCCATCGGAGGTCGTGAAGCAACAGGTGAGGCGTTTTGCCCAGAACGGTGCGGCCGGTCCCTGCTCGGGAAAATCGAAAGGCTGCGACGCCGGCAGGCCCGTGTCGCGATCCAGCGAGGCATCCTGCTCATGTGCCGCGAGCGACGTGACGAACGCCGTTTGCGAGCGTGATGACCTGCGGTCGCGATCGTCGGCTTCGCGCGCATTCGAGACGATTGGTGCTCGCCGCGCAACATGATGCGGCCCTGCGTGTGGCTGGTGGATGGCAGTTGCCGAGCCTACGATCGACGCGGCTTTCAGGATCCCGGCACAAACACCCCGGATGTCGCGGATCCAGGCCATCTACTTCATGTACGACTCGACGACGGAAAGATTCAGATGACGGATTCGGAGACCCCAGTGACAGGCGCATGCCAGGAGATCGGACGCGCGCTCGCGTTTCGCCTCGACGGTGGCGAGGCGGAATCGGCATGAGCGATCGCATGGACATCCAGCGCCGCGGACTGCTGCGCGGCGTCGTGGCGGGCGCGGGCCTCGCCGGACTGAACCTGGCACTGGGCGGCATGGTGGCGTCCGCCAGGGGCGTCGAATCACCCGCCCTTGCACACGCGCACTTGAAGCGCGTGAATGCCGGCGTCTTGAACATCGCGTACTACGAAACAGGTCCGGCAGATGGCCCCGCGGTGGTGCTGTTGCACGGGTTCCCATATGACATCGAGGCGTACGCAGAAGTCGCCCCGATCCTGGCGTCCGCGAGTTGCCGGGTGATCATCCCCTATCTGCGCGGCTTCGGCCCCACGCGCTTTCTGAACGCAGGCACGCTGCGTTCGGGCGAATTTGCGGCGTTCTGCGCGGATCTGCTGGCGCTGCTCGACGCATTGGCATTGCCGCGGGCAGTGCTGGCGGGATATGACTGGGGCGGCAAGGCGGCCAGTGCGGTCGCCGCCCTCTGGCCCGAGCGCTGCGCGGGGTTGGTATCGGGCAACGGCTATGCGTTCTCCGATCCGTCCGCGGCGTTGGTTCCGGCGAAGCCCGAAAGCGAAATTCCGCTCTGGTGGCAGTTCTACTTCCAGACCGAGAGAGGACGGGCCGGCTACGGAAGGTACCGCCGCGAGTTCAACCAGCTTTTCTGGAAGCAATGGTCGCCGACCTGGCGCTTCGACGGCGCGACCTTTGCACGTACGGCCGCATCGTTCGACAACCCCGACCACGTCGATGTCTCGATACATTCGTTCCGCCATCGATTCGGAGCGGTCAAAGGAGACCCGGCCTATGCCGAGATCGATCGCAGGCTGGCGTCGCTGCCCGCGATACAGGTGCGGACGGTGACACTGGATGGCGCCGACGATGGTGCCCACGGACCTACCGACGGTTCGGCCCAGGCGGCGAAGTTCACAGGGCCACGCACACACCGCGTGATACCGGGGGCGGGACACAACCTGCCGCAAGAGGCGCCGAGTGCGTTTGCGGACGCGGTGCTCGAGCTGGTGCGCGCAGACCGTCGCGCAAGTTGAGCTTGCGAAACGCTGCGGGGGCACTCCCCGCCTTCCGCACGCGACTTCGCACGGCACGCCGAAAGCTGCACTTGATGCGGCAAGCCGTCGCATCTATACTTTCCAATATTGGAAAGTATTTATCGCCACATGAATGCCCTCACGCTGCACTACCACCCGCTCTCGTCCTACTGCCACAAGGTGCTGATCGCGATCGATGTGTTGGGCATCGAGGTGGAGAAGCGGCTGCTCGACCTGGGAGATCCCGAAGAGCGGGCGTCGCACCTCGCGCTGTGGCCCACGGGCAAGATGCCGCTGCTGGTGGACCGGCTCCGGTCCGTGCCCGAATCGAGCATCATCATCGAGTATCTCCAGCGACACTATGCACGCCCGGGCTGCGCGCTCATCCCGGAGGATCCGGACGCCGCGCTCGAAGTGCGCTTGTGGGACCGGCTTTTCGACCTGCACGTGATGACGCCGATGCAGGCGCTGACCGCCGACCTTCTGCGGCCGGAAGGTGAGCACGACGCACGCGGGACGGCCAAGGCGCGAGAAGGCTTGTCATCGGCCTACGCTTTCATCGATCGTCACCTCGAAGGGCGGACCTGGGGTTGCCGGCGGTGCGTTCAGCATGGCCGACTGCGCGGCGGCGCCAGCCTTGTTCTATGCCGTGACCTACGTGCCGCTGCCACCGCAGCACGATCACCTGGCCGCCTACTTCGAGCGGTTGATGGACCATCCCTCGGTGGCGGCCACCATTGACCAGGCGCGCCCCTGCTTCAAGTTCTATCCCGGGCGCGCCGGCCTGCCCCGGCGCTTCTTCGATCCGGCGAGCGCCTGAGATGCGAGCGATCGCCGATCCCGCCCGCCTCGACCGCATGTTCTTTGCGCTGGCCGACGCGTACCGCCGCGGCATGCTCGATCGCCTGAGCCGCGGACCGGCCTCGGTGTCCGAACTGGCCGAATCGCTTGGCATTGCGCTGCCTTCGGCCGTCAAGCACCTGGCCGTGCTGGTGGAAGGCGGGTTCGTTGCCTCCCGCAAGAGCGGCCGCGTGCGCACCTACACCGCCGAGCCCAAGGCGCTCGATGCCATGGAAGCATGGGTCGCGAAGCGCAAGACGCTGCTCAACGCGCAGTTCGACCAGCTCGGCGCCTACCTGGCCGAGCAGAAAGGCAAGACCACCTCATGAAGCACGTCCCCAGCACGCAAACCGACTTCGTCATCGAACGCGAGTTCGACGCCGCGCCCGAGGCGGTATTCCACGCCTGGTCCGACCCGCAGGCAAAACGCCGCTGGTCCGACTGCCACGCCGAGCACACCACTGAATATCGCCTGGACTACCGGCCGTTCGGGCAAGAAACGCATCGGGTCGCCTATCCCGACGGACGCATCCAGCAGATCGAGAAGGTGTTCTTCGACATCGAGCCTGCACGGCGCATCGTCTTCGCCTACGACATCCAGCTCGATGCACGCCGCCTGTCGGTTTCGCTCGTGACCGTCGAGTTCTTTGCCCACAAGCGCGGCACCCGCATGGTCTACAAGGAGCAGCTCACTTACCGGGAAGGCCATGAAGCTCGAGCCGAGCGCATCCGTGGAACGCAAGAAGGCCTGGACCGGCTCGGGCGGGAAATAGCGCGGCCCTAGACCTTGTGCGTGCTCGCATCCGGGGCGCTGCGCAGACAAAAAAAGGTCTGCTGCACCGCGGTATCGGAATTCCGCCACGAGCAACTCGCTGCGGACGGCTTGGTCCAAATGCGCACATGTTCGGAGGGATTCGCATCCCACCGACTGCGCGTTACCTCGTTTTCTACACGCAGCAGCTGGCCAGCCCCGCAGCCGTGGCCCAACTTCGGCCGGAGGGCAGCGTCGTGATGGCCGGCAAGACACCGATTCTTGTGTCTCCCTCGAGTGGCAAGAAAATAGAACTCGAGCACGCCCCGATCGGAGAGTTAGCGATCGCCCTGGTCCGTTAGTTGCTTGCCACCGCACAGGCCGGGGACAAACCGAACATCCTTTGCAGGGTAGCCCTCGGACCGCTTTGGGTTCCGAAGCGGCTGTACAGTTCATCCGAAAGCTGCCGCTCGTTTGCCTCCTGAGCGCCCCTTGGCGCTCCCCCTAAGCTGGATTCACTCGACCCGATCAGAATCGATCGGAAAAATTACGCTGGTCGAGCCTTCGATCATGAGAAGGCCCTGCCATCAAGAGGTACGTACGGGACGCAGTGTTGCGTTCCTGAATTCACGGAGATTGCCATCGTCACATCGCTTGCCAGCGCCGCCGGGAGAATGCCCGAACCGTTGTCTTCGAACGCTGCAGCATCGCGTGCCGCGATCGCCTCCTTCGGGCCATTCCGTCTCGATCCTGCCGCGCGTCGCATCGAGAAAAACGGTGCCCCGTTTTCGCTCAGCAGCCGTGCGCTTGACATCCTGATCGTGCTCGTCGAGCACGCCAGCGAGATCGTCGGCCACAGGGAGCTGATCGCGCGCGTGTGGCGCAACCTGGAGGTAGGCCCTGGCAGCCTGCGCACGCACATCGCCGGCCTGCGCAAGGCGCTGGAGGATGGCGAAGGCGGCGCCCGCTACATCGCGAATGTCGCAGGTCAAGGATATTGCTTCGTCGCGCCCGTCCTTCGCACACCCTCGCCCGTTCGCACCAGCGCCCGCGAGGGATCCGCCTTCAGGATGCGTGCGCTGCCGCCGCTGCTCACCCGCATGGTCGGGCGCGACGAGGCGATCCGCACCATCACGCACGACCTTTTTGCGCATCGATTCCTCACGATCGTCGGTCCCGGAGGGATGGGCAAGACCACTGTTGCCGTGGCTGCCGCGCACGCCATGCACGAATCGTTCGCCGGCGCGGTGTGCTTCGTGGACCTGGGCACCCTCTCGAATCCCGCGCATGTCGCCTCCACTGTTGCATCGACGCTCGGGCTCACGATCCAGGCCGAGAATGCACTGCCGCAACTGCGCGAATCGCTGCGACGTTCGCGAATGCTCCTGGTTCTCGACAACTGCGAGCACGTGATAGGCGCTGCGGCGGCGCTGTCCGAGGAAATCTTCCGCGAAGCGCCAGAGGTATACATCCTCGCGACCAGTCGCGAAGACCTGCGGGTCGGCGGCGAGTGCACCTATGTGCTGCCCCCGCTCGAATACCCGCCGCCTGACGTCCGCCTCGATGCCGTCGCGACCCAGGCCTTCCCGGCCGTCAAGCTCTTTACCGAAACCGTCGCGGCCACAGGTTCCCGATTCGAGCTGAGTGACGCGGACGCGCCGATTGTGGCCAGCATCTGCGGCCGGCTCGACGGCATCGCGCTCGCGATCGAATTCGCTGCGGGCCGTGTCGGGGCCTATGGCATCGACGGCATCGACGCCCTTCTGAACGGCCGCTTCGGCCTCGAATGGCCCGGAAGACGCACCGCGCCGCAGCGACACCAAACGCTGCACGCCACGCTCGACTGGAGCCACGATCTTCTTTCCGACAGTGAGCAAGCGGTGCTGCGGCGACTGTCCGTCTTTGTCGGCACCTTCACGCTTGAAGCCGCACAGGCGGTCGCGCGCGCAAGCACCATCGACAACGATCGGGTTGTCATCGATCTCGGGGAGCTCGTGGCGAAATCGGTGGTGTCGGCCGCAACGGGCGACGACCGCACCGTGCGCTATCGGCTGTTGGGGATCACCCGTGCCTACGCATTGAAGAAGCTCGACGAAAGCGGCGAACTGGACGCGACCTCCGAGCGCCATGCCACGTATTTCACCGGACTCTTCGAAGCCGCGTTCGGTGGCGGCATCGACCCTCACCGCGACGATCATGCCCTCGCCCTCGCCGAGCACCTGGGCAATGTGCGCGCGGCGCTCGACTGGTGTTTCGGCGAGCCGGCGAATGCGCCCCGCCATGCCGCACTGGGTGTCGACCTCGCGGCCGCGGCAGGGCCGGTCTTGATGCAGCTGCTTCTGTTCACCGAGGCCCACCGGTGGAGCACGACGGCCCTGTCGATGCTGGACGATGCGGACCGTTTGACCCGCAAGGAAATGGTCTTGCAAGAGACGCTCGCGATCGCGGCGATGTGGACGCTCGCCAATGGAAGCGAACTGGGCAGCGCCATCACCCGCGGCCTGGAGATCGCCAACCACCTGGGGTATGCCGCGCCCCGGTTGCGCTGGATGGTGGGCATGCACATCTATCTGCTGCGCATCGGGGATTTCTTTGGCGCCCGGGACGTGGCGGAAGCGCTCGATGCGATCGCCGGCACCTCGGACGACGCCTCGTACAAGGTCATGTCCGATTGGCTGCGTGGATCGTCGGCGCATTTCATCGGCGATCAACACGCGGCGCGTCAGTATTTCGAGGAAGGTTTCGGGCGCATCGGTCCACGCAACCTGCAGCTTTTCGGGCTCGACTACCGCGTGCGGGCCCTTGTGACCTTCTCGCGCGTGCTATGGCTCAGCGGACGTCCGGGTCGTGCGATGGAAGTCGCACGAGAGGCGATCAGCGAGGCAGAGGCCTTCGGCAGGCCGCTGGACGTGTGCTTTTCCCTGCTCTACCCCACGTCGGTGTTCCTCTGGTGCGGTGACTGGGCGTCGGCGCAGCGTTCGTTCGCACAACTTTCGCAGCACACCAACTGGCCTGCGTTGCCTTCGTTCCATTCGACCGGCCAGGCCCTCGAAGGCGAACTGCTGCTGAACATTGGAGAGACGGCGCGTGGCATAGCGATGTTGCGCGCCAGTTTGCAGAGCATGCGAGGTCAACGGCAGCTGCTCTTCTTCATGCGGGCCGCGAGTGCGCTCGCGGGTGGCCTCATCAAGCAGGGACAGCCAGCCGACGCTCTTTCCGTCGTCGACGGCGCCATCGCCGAGATCGAAGGCGGCGCCGAGGGAACGGAATTCGCGGAGTTGCTGCGATTGCGGGCCGAGGCCTTGATGCGCCTGCCCACCCACGATGCATCGCTCGTCGAAGAGGCACTGATGCGCTCTCTCGACTGCGCCCGCCGCCAACACGCCCTGAGCCTGGAATTGCGAACGGCCATGTCGCTCGCGCGCCATCTCGCGAGCCAAGGCCGCCGTGACGAGGCCCACAAGATCCTCTTCGCAGTTCATCGATTGTTCACCGACGGCTTTGAGACCCAGGATCTGCAGGCGGCCGGGCGCTTGCTCAAGGAACTGGCCCCCGCGACCCAAGTTCCTGCGCGCCGGGCTCGGCGCATCAGGAAGACGGAGGCGAGCCCAGCGCCACCAGAAGATCGCGCGCCGTGACAAGATCGATCGTGCCGTGACCTTCGGCAAAGCGGCCGTGGATGGGCGCGAGAACTCGTCTTGCAGACTCGACCTGACCTCGCCGAAGCAAAAGCTTCGCGAGACTGTTTGACGAGCGCAGCTCCCAGGACAAGGCACCTTGCTGGCGTGCGCAGTGAATCGCATCAAGAAAGCACTGCTCTGCCGATTGCAAGTCGGCGCCCGGGGTGTTCGTCAATATCTCGCCTTTCACGCGCAACGCCTCCGGCAGGTTCGAGTAGCCGCCATAACGCTCGATGAGCCCGAGCGCCTCTTGGATAGTTGCCAGGGCTTCGGCGTGCCTGCCCAGTTCGGTCAGGCCTTCGGCCAACGCACCCATGAACACGCCGGTGCGCATTTCATAGCGATCAATATGCACGACCCCCAGGCTCGCGGTCAGCAACTCGACGCCTGACTGGGGCCTCGCGCACCGGACCGCGACCTCGCCTCGCAGCCCCATGGCGACCGCCGCATAGGGCGACAGCGAGTGCTTCGTGGCGTGCGCATGCAGTTGCTCGATGACTCTTTCCTCGCGCGTCCAATCGCCCCGCCAGAGAAACACCGACCCGGCCCAGATCAGCGCGATGCACAGGGTCACGGGATGATCGAGCAACTCGGCCTCCTCGATCGCCTGTTGCGCCAGGACAGCCGCCTGGTCGCATTGGCCGCGAAGCCAGTGGCATCGCGCCTGGCCGCACAGCGCATGGACGCGGTGATCGAACCCCAGGCGCGCCATGCGGACGCGCTGCCCTTCGCTGGTGCCTTTCAAGACGGCTTCCCAGCGTGCCTCGGCGTCCGCAATCTGTCCGGTCAGATCCAGTGTCACGCCCAGCATCGAATCAACGGTTCCAGATGCCACGGGGTCGCGCATCGCGCTCGCGACCTCATCGGCGCTTCGCGCGGCCTCGAGCGCCCCCCTGAAATCGCCCATCCGAAGCAGGCACGTGCCGAGGCCCGCGAGCATCCTCAACTGGTAGGCGCAATCCGTGAGGTCCCTGGCAATCTCCAGGCCACGCGAGAACGCACGTCTTACCTCCTCGCCGTTGCCGCGGGTAAACATGAGCGCTTGCCCAAGCGAAGCCTGCAACTCCATCTCTCGACGCGCGCCTCGTGCGGCCTCGGGCAGCGAAGCAATGGCCTTCTCCATCCAGCCACGGCATTCGCTCAGCAGCGACATCTCGAGCAAGAGCGGAGCCGCCGCGGCTGCCAGTGCGGTGCCCAGTTCCATGTCGCCGCCATCGGAAAGGCTCCAATCCAGTGCGGCGCGCACGTTGCCGAGCAACTCGGCCGGTTGGAGAGGCGTCCGTTCTGCTTCGCTGGCGAAGATCGGCGATGCGCGGCGCTCCAGCGCCCAGCGGAACCAGGATGCATGCCGCGATGCCACCGCGGCCGACTCGCCGCTGCCGATCAGCCTTTGCAAGGCATAGACCCGTGTGCTGTCCAGCAGCCGATAGCACATGCCTTTGCCGCGCGCCTCATTGGTCAGCAACGACTTCGCCACCAGGTTCGCGACCGCCTCGACGACCTCCGCATCGTCCATGCCTGGCTCGCTGGCCACGAACTGCGCCGCTTCGAGCGAAAAGTTTCCGACGAAGGCCGAGAGCCTGCGCAGCACCGCGCGCTCGCTCTCCGTCAGCAGGTTGTAGCTCCACTCGAGAGTGGCACTCATCGTCTGGTGGCGCGGAACGGCCGTGCGGCGACCGTGCCACAGTACTGCAATGCTCTTGTTGAGCAAGGCAGCGATTCCGTCGACACCGTAAGCGCCCAGGCGCCCGGCCGCCAGTTCGATGGCGAGCGCGATTCCGTCGAGTTCTCGGCAGATCCTCGCCACAACGGGTGCGTCGGCATCGCCGAGGCTGAAACGCGCAGCGCTCACCCCCGCACGTTGCACGAAGAGTTGCACGGCCGGATAGGCCAGCGCTTCTTCCGCCCTGATCGAATCATCGGCTGGCGGGCACGCGAGCGGCTGTAGCAGGTGAACCTGCTCGCCCTCGACACGCAGGGATTCGCGGCTGGTCGCCAGGATGTGTACCCCGGGGGCTTCCTTGAAGATCCGGTCGGCCAGCGCCGCTACGGCACCGATCAGGTGTTCGCAGCTGTCCAGGACAAGCAGCATGTGCTTGTCGCGCATGAAGCTCACCAGGCCCGAGGGAGCCTCTCCAGGGTGACCATCGAGACCCAGCATGGCCGCGAGCGTCCCGGCGACCAGAGCAGCATCGTTCACCGCGCACAAGTCGACGAAGCACGCGCCGTCGTCGAAGGCCCCGGCCATCGCGTGCGCCACGGAGACGGCGACCGTCGTCTTGCCGATGCCTCCGGCACCGACCACGGTCACAAACCGCTTTTGCAGCAGTTCCGCCTCGATCGCGCGCAGGGTTTCATCGCGGCCCACCACACGTGCGGTCAATGCCGGCAGACCAGCGGCCGGGTTAGGTTGCGCAGGCGCTTGCACGGCCGATGCGCTCCGTGGAACGTAGGTGACCGGCGCAACAAAACAATAGCCCTGCCCAGCGACGTTCGCCACATACCTGCCGCCCTGTCTATCGTCATTCAAGGCCTTGCGGACAGCGACCATGTGGACTCGCAGGCTGCCCTCCTCGACCACGACGTCGGGCCAGGCCAGCCTCATGAGCTTTCGTTTGTCGATGACCTGCCCGGCCGCGGCCACAAGCGTGATGAGCAGACTGAGCGCGCGTCCTCCGAGACGGACCGGGACGCCATCTTTGTCGAGAAGTCGCTCGGCTGCGGACAAGCGAAAGGGACCGAACGCGGCAACCCAGTCTTCTTGATCGGCGCGGTCGGCTTGGTCCGTTTTCGGGTTCGTCATCGCGTCGGCTTCATCTGTGCAATCGAGCCACATTCTCGCTTCTCCCACGATCAGAAAGATGCGCTCAAGAGCGTCGAAAAGCCATCGCCGAGACCGGCGGTCACTTCTGCGGCGCAGCGTCCGGCGGCCCGCCGGCGGCGACCGCGCTTCGAAGCGTTCGGATCTCCGGCGGTGAATCGGGCGCCCGGTTGTTGAGGATGATCAGACGGACGATCCTGTCAGCGTACACCGAAAAATGGAAGGTCAAGGTCAGGACGCCTGGCAGCCCCGTCTTGTCAAATTCGCCGTCTACGTTGGCGGTGAGGATGACTTCGCCGAAGTGCTCGACAACTTTCACGACCTGCATGGCCATCTTGGTGCCAACGATTTCGCACTCGGCCCACGTCCGGATCGCATCCACTCCCCAGAAGTCGCGCAACTGGTCGTTGACCAACGCCCCGGGCGCAAAGCAGGCGACCAATGCGTCGGCATCGAAAGCGTTGGTGGCGGCAACGTAGGTTGCGACCGGCGGGGGTAAGAGGTTCTGCAGTGAATCCGGAATCTGCTCGCGCGAAAAGGTCATGAGATGGCTTGGTCCGATGCTTCTGACGCCATCATCGATGTGTGCGGCATGGGGTGCACGTCAGAAGGTGTCAATCGTTGTTAAGGCGCTCGACGGCCATGGACTTCACTCGAATCCCAGCTTGGTACGCTCGTTACAAATGTCGCTTGCCGACGCAAACTGGATGGGTGGAAGCAAAAGAGTAGCTTGGTCGCAACGACCGATCGCAGGAACAAGGTCTACGCCGAAGTCATGGGAGAGGCCCTGCCCGCACGCGCCGTGCTTCCGGTGCCGGCGCTGCATTGCGGCTATCTCATCGAGATCGATGCTGTCGCCGTGCGACGCAAGGGAGAAATCGCATGAGACAAGCGCGAATCTGGCGTTATACCCACCCCCTTATCGCCTCTCTCAGCCAATTCGGAGAAGTGCCCAACGACTTCGCCCATTCATCGAATTCTTGCGCGCGATGCGGCAAAGCCTCTCAAAATCGGCCGCGCTCCTTCACTCTCATTCGATGACCACGTAGAGCGGATCACTCTTCCCCAAAAGCGTGTCGTCGGCTTTGCGGATCAGGAAAGCCTCGACCATAGACCCCCAGCTCTGAGATCGAACTGCGACATCATGAAGCCGAGCTGCTCTTGCTCTTGCAAACCGCGAAGCTCGAAATCCTGGAGGAAGAGACCGGTGGTACAGGTTTTTTCCGGCCGCCCGACCTTCATTTTTGTGTTGAGCTCTGATTTTCTGCCGCGAGAAGTTGGCCTTCAGGTGTGAACGGGACAGTGCAAATGCATAGCCCGGACGGCGGCGCACGGTCGTCTGCTTCTAGCCGCAATGGGCCCATCAGCGACCTTCAACCCCGCGCCGTGAACGTCGGCTTTGCAGTTGCTAGCAGACATCGACCTTGAGATAGTCGAACTCGGTTCGCCGGCCCACGGCGTGGCGCCAATTGGCTCGCTTGGGAGCGACGGCTGAGAACGCAGCGGCGGAGGGCCTCCGCTGCACGGCGCTCATCGACGAGGCGTCTAGAAACTTCGACACCGCAATTTTTCACCGCCTCCGCCTAGGTGCCAGTCCACTCCGCATCTAAGAATCGCGAGCGTCCCATGAGCGTGAGGGGGGCAACAGCGCACGAGTGAGGTGCCGGGGAGCAGCGACGAGAGCTCCGCCGGCGGCAGTTGTCAGGCGAACGCCTGATCCACCGTCGCGAGGTTCACGCGCGGGGCGAGTCCAGCAAGGGCGATGAGGTGCAGCATCTCGGTGGTGGTGGTGCTTGCGTCGGTCAACACAGTCACCTTCTTGTATTCGTCGGCGCGACGGGAAATCGCCGTGTGCGTCACGCAGTTCTGCGTCATCATTCCGCAGACAACCAGCTCGTCGGTGCCCAGACCCTTCAGCGTTTCGTGCAGCGTGGTGCCTTCGAAGGCGTCGGCATGCTGCTTGGTGACCACCGGGGATCCGCCGACGGCGGCGCGCACACGCTCGTGGATCTTCACGCCTTCGGTATCCGAGTTGAAGAACGGCGATGGGCCGCTCGCCACGTGCTGGACGAAGACGATCGGCATGTCCTTCGCACGTGCCGCCTGGATGGCCTTCTCGGTGGCCGCGAGCGCCTGTTCGGCATTCCACAGGGGAAACGCCCCGCCTTCGAAGTAGTCGTTCTGCACGTCGATGACGACGAGTGCTGGCTTGCTCATGTTGCTCCTTTGCGAATCGATGAAGGAGATTGTTCCCGCCGGCCTTGCCCCTGACGATGGCCTGGAACTCCAAGATCGATAAGATCGGGCCAACTTCATGGTTTCAGACGGCGTGTCGACAAACTTATCGAAAACACTCGTTGCCATCGTCGCGTTCGATGGAATCAGTCCTTTCCACCTGTCCGTTCCTTGTATCGTGTTCGGAGACGCCTTGGGGGCGGATTCGCCTTTCGAGGTGCTGGTTTGCGCAGCGGAGCCCGCGCCGTTGATGACCACTGCGGGTTTCACGCTGTCCGACTTGGCGCCGTTGAGCGCATTGAAGAAGGCCGATGTCATCGTGGTGCCCAGTTGGAGAGACACAAACGAGCGGCCACCCGAGCGCCTGCTCAATGCGCTGCGCGATGCGCATGCCCGCGGAGTCCAGATCATCGGGCTGTGCTTCGGCGCCCATGTGCTCGCGGAAGCCGGGCTCCTCGACGGGCGCCGGGCCACCACACATTGGGAATACGCGAGCGCGATGGGCTCTCGCTTCCCCACGGTCGACATCGATCCTAACGTCCTGTACGTAGAGGACGGCAACGTGCTGACCTCCGCCGGCACGGCCGCTGGGATCGATGCTTGCTTGCACCTCGTTCGTCGTCGCCTGGGAGCGGAACTCGCGAATCGACTCGCCAGGCGCCTGGTGGTGCAGCCGCACCGTGAAGGGGGGCAGGCGCAGTTCATTGAGCAGCCACTACCGAGCACTGCGGGGGGAACCCGCCTGGCCCAGTTGATCGACTCCGTGCGCGCGCGGCTTGAACAGCCGCACAGCTTGGACAGCCTTGCGTCCGAGGCAAGCATGAGCCGCCGGAGCTTCACCCGCCACTTCAAGGCGCTCACAGGGACGACCGTCCAGTCGTGGCTGCTGATGGAGCGACTTGCTCTTTCGCAACGACTGCTGGAACAAACGGACCAGTCGGTGGAGCGGATCGCCGGGATCGCAGGCTTCGGCTCCGCCGTTTCATTGCGTCATCACTTCCGTCTGACGCTTGGAGTGAATCCAACCGCTTGGCGACGAAGCTTTAGCCCGCGCAGCGCGTGTAAAGCACTTGCATGAGAACCTCCTGGCAGTTCAGGGGCCCCGCAGGCAGTCCTCGTCATCGAAATCTAGTAAGGGTGCTTCGGGGCGTCTCCGCCCTCTGCCACATTCCGGGGTGCTCGCAGGACTGCGGGTCCAACTACTGAACGGGCTTGTCGCACCAAGGGGAAGTCGACCTCGTCAGCAGCGCCCAAATTCATCCTACAAACATGCGTTATCTGTCCATCTGTCGCCACCCACGTCGCCCGCTTCATGCCCCGGGGTCCGGCTCGGCAGATAGCGAACTACTGCCGAAGGCGTCCACACATGCGGGCCATGACCGAAGGCGTCCCGCTAAATGCGTACCGTCCGACGCGATCCAGCCGTCGCCGCCCTGCGAGTCGGCTCCTAGTTTGCGCCGGCGTCATTAGCCAGTAGAGAGTCGTTCAGCATCAGCATCACGCGTTGGAAGGGCGCGGGATCATTGATTGCGGTGGCCAAAACTAGCGCACCCTGGATCCGCAGAACGGCGTCTTCGGCGCGAACATCTGCGATGTCAGAAGGCACTCCGGCTTCGCGGATGACGTCCGCAAAACCGGTGACCCACTTTCTGAATACCCGCTGGATGCCCGCACCCAAGTCACCCTCGTTGGAGGTCAAGGCCAGTAACGCGAGAAAGCACGTCGTGCTCCCGCCGCTGTAGTGTGTCCAGAAGTGATCCAGCACGTTGCGAATGCGTTCCTCGGGGGAGAGTTCGGCACGCAATCTGCCGAGGATCTCCCGGTCGAAGGTCTCCTCCGTCTTCTCCAGCACGGCCTTGATCATCTCGTCCTTCCCGTTGGGAAAGTGGTGGTACAGGCTCGCCCGCCCCAAACCTGTTACATCGGAAATCCGGGACAGCGTCGCCCCTTCGTAGCCGAAGCGACGAAAGACGTCACGCAGTTGCAGCACGACGTCCTCGCGGCTTCGTCTTTCCCTTGCTTCTTTCATATCGATTTGCCTCCGGTCTATTACCCTCATTATGGCACCCGAACGTTCGGTACAAACCACTATATACCCGAACGTTCGGTACAGTAGACTTGCTGCAGCCCGCCGGTTCCCGGTCGGCAACCGCCTCTCACGGAGAACCGCATGATCACTCGCCGAACCCTGCTTGCCGGCGCGAGCGCAGGCATCACCTGCGTCGCGTTCGGATCGACCGTCAACGCCCAAGCGGCTCGGCCGCTTCGCATCGTCGTTGGTTTCCCGGCCGGCGTGCTGACAGACAACATTGCTCGGGCCCTTGGCGAGGAGCTCAGGCCCTCTTATCCGGCTGGCGTGATCGTGGAGAACAAGGTGGGCGCGGGCGGGCGGATTGCGGCGGAGTTCGTGAAGCGAGCCGACGATGGCAACACGATCCTGCTTACGCCTGGGTTCGTGATGAGCATCTATCCCCATGTTTACAGCAAGCCCGGCTATGACGCGCTGGCGGACTTCAAGCCGGTTTCGGCAGTGGCGTCGTTCGATTACGCACTCACGGTGGGACCTGCCGTGCCAGCAACGGTTCGAACACTCCCGGAGTACATCCAGTGGTGCCGCGAGGATGCATCGAGGGCAAAGTATGGCATCCCCGCCGCGGGTTCCACCGCTCACTTCATTGGCACCCTGCTCGCCAAAGCGACCGACGTGCCCTTCACCGTGGTTCCGTACAAGGGCGGGGCTCCGCTGATCCAGGACGTCCTGGGCGGACATATTCCGGCCATCATCGACCCGGTGTCGAACGCGCTGCCCTACCAGCAGTCCGGGAAGCTCAGGGTGCTGGCTATCACAGGCAGCAAGCGCTCGACGCTTCTCCCCGATGTGCCGACAGTGGTTGAGTACAAGATGGATAGCCTTGTCGCGAAGGAAGTCTACGGCGTCTTTGTGCCGTCGACGGTACCTGACGCGCGGGTGCAGAAACTGCACGAGGAGCTTGCCGGGGCGGTTGAGAAAGTTAAGGGCAGATTTGCTGCGCTGCTGGTGAGCCCGGAGAGAATGAATCCCACGGAGCTCCGCGCTTTCACGGGCACCGAGTACGACCGCTGGAAGACTGTCATCGCGGCCTCCGGCTTCAAGGCTGAGGAATAGGGGCTGAGCTTGTCAGCTCCCGCAAAAATTGTTGTGGTAGGCGGCGGTGTCAGTGCTGCGTCGTTCGCCGTTCAACTTGTCCGCTCCTCTCGGGAGCGGGTGGACATCACCATCATCGAGCCTCGAGAGCATGCGGGGCGGGGTCTCGCGTACTCGGCGACCGACCCCGATTACCGGCTTAATGCTCCGCTCGACATTCACTGGATTGACCCGCAGCGTCCGCTTGAGCTCAGGCAATGGTGCGAGGCGACAGGCGTCCTGCAACGCGACGGTGGCAGTCTGACCGCGAATGGGCAAGTGTTCCTGCGGCGATCGGACCTCGGCGAATATCTGAGCGCGCAAATTCAAGCTCATGCAAACAACGCCCGTACTGGCTCATCCATTCGCCACGTCCGTGATACCGCGAAGTCCGTGCAACGTATCGATGGACTCTACCGGGTCAGCACAAATACACATGGTGACATCGCTGGCGAGATGCTGGTGATTGCCACAGGCAATCCGGTCCCTTCGCTGCGGCCGCCTTTCCGGCCGGAACACCGATCGGATGCGCGGATTATTGCGAATCCATTGGAGCCGAATTGCCTCGACCGCATCCCGCCGGCATCGCGCGTGCTGGTAGTGGGCAGCGGCTTGACGGCACTCGACATCATCTCGACACTGGTTCGGCGCGATCATGGCGGCGGCATCCTCGTGGTTTCGCGACGCGGCTTGAGGCCGCGACCCCAGTCGCCTGAGACGCTGCACACAACGCCAAAGCCGCCGGAGTTGTCGAGCGAAGTTCCCGGGTTCATCTCGGCTGCACCCGCCCGAGTTTCCGCGTGGAGTGCGGCTTTGCGAGAGGAGATCGCTCGAAAGGCATCTCAGGGACAGAACTGGTACCAGGTGTTCGATCCTGTACGCGACGTGGTCTGGAAGCTGTGGCCAAAGCTCCCCACGCGAGAAAAGGAGCGCTTCCTCCGGCGTCTTCGCGTGTTCTACGACGTTCATCGCTTCCGCACGCCACCGATGAACGAAGCTTTGGTTGCAGACGCCGAACGCAAAGGCAGGGTCCGCTACAGCACGGCAACACTACGGACCGTGGAAAGCGGCGCTGACGCTGTAAGGGTAGAACTCTCCAACGGAGCCGCTCCTGTGGCAGGGTGGCACGACTTCGATTTCGTCGTCAACTGCACCGGCCTGGATTCCGGGTCCGCATGGAGGTCCAATCCGCTGTTGCACAACCTCTTAGAAAGCGGTCTGCTGCGACTGCACCCTACGGGGATCGGGTTTGACGTGAGTGAGCAATGCGAGGCTCTCGACGCCACCGGCGCAGCGAGTCCCACGCTGCGCGTCATCGGGCCCCCAACCGCCGGCGCATTCGGCGACCCGGTCGCAATTCCTTTCATCGCCAATCAGGTGCGGCGCATGCTGCCGCACTTGCTGGGCACCCTCCAGTCCATTTCACTACGAGACCAAACCCATGAGCAATACTCAACTGATTGAGAAGTACATTGTTGCCGGCGGCTTCAAGACCCGGTACCTCGAAGCAGGCACAGCCGATGGCGTGCCCGTCGTGCTTCTTCACGATGGCGGCTTCGGCGCATGTGCCGAGACTTCCTGGGGCGGCGTCGCCCCGCTGCTGGTGCAAGCTGGCTACCGCGTGCTGATTCCGGACTTGCTTGGTTTCGGAGGAACCGACAAGGCCTACTTCTTTGACCGTTCTCCGGTAGCGTTCCGTATGAAGCACGTGAGTGACTTCTGCGCAGCGATTTCCCTGCATCGGGCTCACTTCGTCGGTACGTCCTTTGGCGGCACCCTGCTGATGCGCGCGCTGGCCATGAGGCCTTACCAGTGGCCTATGGCAAGCGCCTGCAGTATCGCGGGCACTGGTGGACCCTGGAGAGTTCCCGAAGCCATGGCCAAGCTCGCCGAGTTCGACGGCTCCGTGGAAGCCATAACCCGGCTCGTTGCGATGATCGCCGATCCCGCTCATGAAGGTTTCGACCACGAAGCCTACGTGAAGGAAAGACACGCGAGGTCGCTGGTACCGGGACACTACGCAGCACTGTCCGCTGCGCGGTTGCAGGCTTCGTGGGAGCAAAGCGGACCCTCGGCTCAGGCCGATGCTTATCCAAACTCGCTCGCGGGTTGCACCGTGCCGCTGCTGGTCGTCGAACCCGCCGACGACCCAAGCTGCCAGCCGGGCTGGCCATCGCACATCCAGAAGGTCCTTCCCGACGCCAAGGTGGAGAAGATCTCTGGGCGGCATTCACCAAATATCGATCGACCGCAACTCGTAGCGGACCTGCTGCTGCGGTGGTTCGAGCAAGTACGCGAGAGCCAACCGCAGGGCTCGGCAAAGCGCTTGCAGGGACAAGGCAAGGCATTGACTGAGACGATCATCTCGCGCCTGAAGGAGGCTAAGTTCGAATCGCAGGGACTCCGGACCTATTTCGAGTACAGGGACCTCGGGGTAACGGAAGCAACCGACGGGAGATTTGTCGCGAGGGTGATTCGACCTCGCGACGGCTTGCCGATATCTGCCGGGTGGCACGTGCACTATGCGGATTTCCGCTTGCTCTACGTCCTGAAGGGATGGCTCAAGTTCCACTACAAGGAGCAGGGCACCTTCGAGTTGCAGGCGGGAGACGTCATTTTTCAGGCGCCGGATCCACATGCTGAACTGGAGCACTCTGAAGACCTTGAGGTGCTGGAAGTTGCGTCGCCGGCGGACTTCGACACCGCAGACTGCACCTAACTTTCTGATTGGTGATGTAGGGCGACCAGCCCATGAGACCCTTACTGGCGGTTTACACAGAGCGGGCCTTCCTCCTTGCGCCGGGCGCTGCTTTGGCGACGGTAATAGCTCTCGCTGCCACGTTCGTATCCTCAGTACACGGTGGGCCTCAGTTTCTGTACGCCCTCTTCATGGGCGTGGCGTTTCACTACCTGAGCCAGGAGCCGAGAACTCGGCCAGGGATCGAGTTCTGCGCACGCTCTGTCTTGCGACTTGGCGTTGCGCTGCTCGGCGCCCGCATCACCGTCGACCAAATCCAGGCTCTTGGCTGGAGTGTTGTATTGAGCGTAGTGACCGCCGTGGTCACCACTTTGCTGTTCGGCTTGCTCACATGCCGCTTCTTCGGGCTTACCCGGACGCAGGGTATTCTGTCCGGGGGGGCTGTGGGAATCTGCGGAGCTTCTGCGGCACTCGCCATTTCGGCGGTGTTACCTCGCGACAAGATCAGTGAGCGATTCACCCTGATGGTGGTCGTGAGCGTGACACTGCTCTCGACCGTGGCGATGGTTCTGTATCCGCTGATTGCGAAATGGCTCGAACTGTCGCCGCGGCTTGCGGGACTCTTTCTTGGTGCAACGATTCACGACGTCGCACAAGTCGTAGGAGCTGGGTATACGCTCGGACAGCCCACAGGCGATGTCGCTACCGTGGTGAAGCTCTTTCGTGTCGCGATGCTCACCGTCGTGGTGATCGCAATATCGGCGGCCTTCAGGCGACCCCGAAGCGACGGAACTGCCCGACGCGAACGCTCCTTCCCTCGTCAGTCGCTCGTCCCCTGGTTTCTTTGGGTGTTCATGGGCATGGTGCTGGCCAACTCCGTTGGACTGTTCACTCCCGGAGTTCGAAGTGGGCTTGACAGCGCATCACGCGGCTGCCTCGTCGTCGCGATCGCTGCACTCGGCGTGAAGACGTCGTTCCAGCAGCTCGCGCGGGCGGGTTGGGGCACCATGGCGTTGATCCTTGCGGAAACATTGTGGCTGGCGATTTTGATGCTGTGCGTCGTGTTGATGCTGAAACTCTAGTAGGCGAGCCAAGTGCGGCGGCAGCCCTATCGCGTCTCCATTCACCGTTGGTTTCCAGCCCACCGTTCGGGACGGCTGAAGCGTGGCCCCAAGATTCGTTTCGCCGCGGAAATGGCCAAAGGCGAAGCCCGGTGAGGCCGCCTCACGACTGCCGGCGGCCAAGGATCTGCGGGTGCAGAAGCCGACACTCGCTCGGCCCGCGCGCATGCAAGCGGCGCCGGGCAAGCCCAAAATGATCTTCCTTGACATTGACGGCATGGGGAGGTTGAAGATTGACCCAACGAGATCAATCGGAGTTCACATGTCTTCAGCGCTCATTTGGCCCCAGCCCATGAACAGCAAGGGTCTGGCCCTTCCCTTGCTCGTCCTCGCGGCGGCCCAGTTGATGTTCGTGCTGGATGACACGATCGCGAATATCGCGCTGCCGAGCATCCAGCGGGAGTTCGGCGTTTCGTCCCCCATGCTGCCGTGGATCATCAACGCCTACGTGCTCGTGTTCGGCGGCCTGCTCCTTTTCGGAGGTCGGGTGGGCGACCTCTTCGGCAAGCGCGGCGTGCTGCGCATCGGCCTTGTCGTGTTCACCCTCGCTTCGCTCGGCGGAGGAATGGGCATCAACGTTGAGATGCTGGTTGCTTCACGCGCCCTGCAGGGCCTGGGCGCGGCGCTGGCTGCGCCGAACGCGTTGGCTTTGATCACGACCACGTTTCCTGTGGGCAAAGCTCGCAACACCGCCATGGCGGTCACGGCGCGGCAGCAGCCTGCCCTTCACGCTTGCGGGCGTGCCGCTGGCGAAGAACGTGGCGGTGCTCGAAGCGGGCGTGGAGACGCACCTGCGGCCGAACCTGACGCTGGGAGCGTCCTATTCAGGCCAGTTCGGCGACGGGTTGAAGGACCATGGGTTCAAGGTCAACCTGAACTGGACGTTCTGATCGAACACCGGGCTCTGCAGCCCGATGTACGGAGACTTGAACATCCCGGTGGTCTGTACGAAGGGCAGCTCTGGAACGCGGCGTACAGGCGGTATGGCCCGAAAGGGACGTAGGCCTGTCCCGAAAGCAGACGCTCAAGCGGGCATGTCTCCAGTGAGCCTTTCAGGTCGAAGAAGACTTCAAGCAAAGTAGCGCAGTGCCCGTGCTTCCGTCCGTTTGATCCAGGCATCCTTGCAATCGCCATATGCATGCGAATTGGCAGGATGCTGCTTCTGGCAATGGGCCTTTTCCCGATCGTACTCAGCCGCAATGGCAGGATGCTCCCGCAGGTAGTCGCGGAAGGCGAGATGCCTCGTGATTTCCGCAGAGCCTGTCTCGTAGCAGTGAAGCTGGACGCTCCGGCGGCCGGTGATCGGATCGGTCTTGGTGCAATATCGCCGACCCGGCAGGCCGAGCGCGCCCCACCACTCGTACCCGATCGCTTCGAGTTCGTCTTGGAGTTGATCCAATACAGCCAGACTCTCGACCTCAGGCATCAGATCAAGGATCGGCTTGGCCCGAATGCCCGCGATAGCTGTCGATCCGATATGGTGAACAGCACGCAGGCAAGAGCCTGCGGCAGTCTCCAAGGCCGTGATCTCGGTGGCAGCCAAATCCTTCCATCGAGGATCGTGAGGAAGCAGTTCAACAATGAAGGGTTGGGGTACAGAGCACTTCATACAGGGTTTGAGATGTTGCCAGCGTAGACTGCCCAAGGCCTTCGCACATTGAAAAATCGGCTACAGGGGCTGCAGCCGCCGAGAGTGTGCGTCAGAAGCCTTCGCTCAAACTGAGAAGGTATATACGGGCGCGCCACCTTCCAAAGTTCGCCGCCCATCGGGTGCGCTCTCTGCGACGATGCGCCCCCAGAATCTGTCTGCCGCAATGTTGTGCAGAAAACTCCTCACCTTCCCCTCAGCGGGTTTGGCGCCGCCCTCGGCCGATCCCACGTTACGCTGGCGGGCCAAGGCGCCCCGAGGGGCGCGCGAGATCGGCGGCCAGGCGGCGCTGCGGTCGCCGGCCGCCGCCTCCCGGCATGGGCCGGGAGTTCCAACTAAGCTGCAAAAAATTCCAAGTGTCGATCGGCGCCCATGATGGTTCCGCCGACCATTTGCGCATCAAGGTGTTAGGCGCCGGTTCCGCACGCTACCTTGAACCCGCTGTTCACCACACTTTGGAATTCGGGCGGGTTTCTCACCATAGATTGAATTTTCGGGTTGCCAGGCCGCACGACCTGGTCGCAGGTTGACTGGCACTGCGACGACCGCTTTCCGGCAATCATGATGTCCGCTGGCCGGCTGGAATGGGCCCGGTACGGTCCTTCAGCATGAAGAGAAGCTGACCTTCGTCAAAGTTGCTGAACGGCCGAGGCCGTGTGAAAACTGGTTGAATAGGTGAAGGTGCTCGCCTAGATTGTGGCAACGCTACTGAAGGGCAGCCACATGAAGCGATTCATCGAAGGCGAGGACCGTCAGCAGGTCACTCTGCTGCCGGAGTGCCTTGACGACTACATAGGCG
>NZ_JBLFFN010000023.1:0-73669 GCF_051400855.1 Variovorax stachyos
GCTGCCGACGGTGCCGGAGCCTTGCAGGCGGCCGGCACTGAGCACGTTGAGTGTGCCACCGAGGATGCCGTTGACGGCCAGGGTGCCGGCCTCCACCGTGGTGGTGCCGGTGAAGGCGGCGCTGTTGCCGCCGAGGTTCGTCAGGCCGGCGCCGATCTGTCGAATGCTGCCCGAGCCCGAGATGGCGCCGCCGACGTCCATGCGATTCGAGCGATTGAAGACCAGCGTGCCGTTGTTCGCGACGTCACCCACGATGGAACCCGAAGTGCCGGCGTTGCCGATCTGCAGCGTGCTCGCGCCGTCGATGGACGTGCCGCCGCTGTAGGTGTTGGTGCCCGTCAGGCGCTGCGTGCCGCCGGCGACCCGCAGGCCGCCGGTGCCGGAGATCACGCCGCCGAAGTCGCCGCTGGCCGCCGTCAGCGCCAGCGTCTTCGCGCCGAGCGCGACCGCGCCGCTGCCGCTGATGCCCGTCACGCTCGTACCGGCTGCGCTCAGCCCGGAGATGTCGAAGGTGCCTTCGACCGCGACGCCGCCGGAGGCAGCGATCGACCCCGCGCCGGTCAGCGCCAGCGTGCCGGCCTGGATGTTCGTGCTGCCGGTATAGGTATTGGCGCCGCTCAGAGCCAGGGTGCCACTGCCCGTCTTTGTCAGCGCGCCTGCGCCCGCCACAGCACTGGTGAGGCCCAGATCTGCATCGGTGCGGAAGGATCCGCCGGCGCTGTTGAGCGTGACTGCGCGCGCCGAGCTGAAGGACGTGGTGTTCTGCAACGCGCCGCCGTCGAAGGTGAGCGCGCCGGAAGCCGCGCCCAGATTGCCGTCGCTCGACACCGCCACGGTGCCACCTGCGATGGTCGTGCCGCCGGCATAGGTGTTGGCGCCGCTGAGCACCAGTGTACCCGCGCCGGTCTTGGTCAATGCGCCTGCGCCGTCAACGACGCCCGCCAGGCTCAGGTCGGCATCGGTCTGAAAGGTGCCGCCGCCGCTGTTGAGGGTGACCGCGCGTGCGGAGCCGAAGGCGGCGGTGCTCTGCAATGTGCCGCCATCAAGCGTGAGCGCGCCTGCAGCATTGCCTAAGCTGCCGTCGCTCGAGACCGACAAGGTGCCGCCGAGGATCTGCCATGGGGTGAGTGCCGTGGTCGCGCCCGTGAGGGTCCAGGTGCTGGTGCCGTTCTTCTGGAAGATGTTGAAGTCGCGGTACTGGGCGGTATTGCCGATGGCCGATGCATCGAAGCTGGCGTTGGCGGCGCCGCCGAGCCGCAGGGTGTCGTTGACGCCGATGGCGCTCGCCAGCACATTGCCTTCGATCACGGATCCCGCATGCAGCTCCAGCACGCTGATGGCGCCTGCTGCCGTGAAGAACTCAATGGCATTGGCCTGGCTGGCGCCAGCCCGGATGGTGCCGCTGTTCACAATGGACAGGTTGCCGATGCCGGAAAAGGAAAATGTTCCGACGCCTTTCCCTCCGTTCCCGCCCTCGATCGTGCCGCTGTTGATGATCGTGGTGTTTGGGGCATTTACTTGGACACCGTTGCGGGTGTTATTTCCCCCAGTGGCGGGTGCACCGCCCGAGCCCGCTCGAATCGTGCCAGTGTTGGTCAGTGTGGCCGTGGTGGCACCGCTGATCACGACGCCGCTCCCACCGATCGTGGAGCTGCCGGTGCTCGCACCTCCTTCGATCAGCCCATTGTTGACCAACGAAGCATTGCTAAGCGACAAGCCAGTTCCGCCGGAGGACGCACCGGTGGAGCCGAGACCTCCACTGCCGCCCCGGATCGTGCCATGGTTGACGTGACTACCGCCTGTGACCTGGGCGCCGGCCCCGCCGCTGCCTGCAGTCACATTAGCCAGGTTCGTCCCCCCTCTTCCGCCCGTGATTGTTCCATTGTTCGTCAGGGAGCTGTTGACGAGCGCCAGCCCAAACCCCCCGGCGCCGGTGCTGACGGCCGGTTCTGCATCGCCGCCGGTGAGCGCCCCCGAGTTGGTGAACGTCACGCCGTTGAATCCTCCAACAAGGCCTCCAACCGTGCCGTTGGGAACGCCGGTCGCCGGGCGATCCAAGCCCGAGATCGCGTGCCCGTTGGTATTGATCGTCAGCGCCTTGGTGGCGGTTGGAAAATTGAACACGCTCATCTGCGTGATGTCGCCGATCAGCGTAATCGTCGAGCTCGGGTCGCCATCGGCGTTCGCGGTCGTGATGGCGTTGCGGAGTTCGGTTTCAGTGGAGGCCGTGTAGTTCGCGGCACGCGCTTGCTGCGGCATTGCGGCTACAAGGGCGACCGCCAGTGCGATGGCCGAAAGAGGGAGCGCGTGCCCCTGGTTCGTCGAGCCGGAACTTTGCCGACCCACTTTACGCTGGTGTTGAGCATGCGCTGCATTGCACTGAGTACCGCCAAGGCCTGAATTCATCGTGAGAGTCTCCGACTGACAAGTTGTTACTCCACGATGATGCACCGCAGTCGCAAAGCCATACGACGCATTCAGAGGCCTAAGGTTTTCAGATTGCCATGTCGCAGTGCTCGCATGTTGCGTCGCAACGACGTATACCCGCTCCTTACGCTGCTCAAGTGTGAGCGGGCTGCTCTCGATTCCCGAAGAAGTACTCACGCATCCTGCTTCTGCACGCACCTTCAGGTGCATTTTCGAGCGCCGAAATAACGATCCATTTAACCGGGTCCTGATGAAGAGCCTCGGCCAGCGCTCCAGCGACAACTGGCGAGAGCCGACCTCGGTGGCGGGACGTGTGCAGTGCCTCTGCCGATTCCGCCCTTACAGTTCAAAGCTTCGATTGAACTGCTCAGGTCACACGACCACATGCTCCTGGCTCATTCCCAGTCGCTTGACGACCATTGCGGCATTCAAGGCGCCTCGCAGCTTGAGAGACGCATTCAAGACGCTCCAAGTCTCTTCGGAGAGCACCAGTTGCGCTTTCCGGTGGCTGCGAACGCTCGTGAGGCATGGAAAGCCAGTTCTGCAACGCCTGCGCAGTAAATCGTCGTGAGCTCCAGATCCGAAGGCTGCAGTTGCGCTGCACCTACGCCCTGCCCCGCCATTGCAGTAGCCAGACAGTCGAGCAGCTGTCGATTGGTTCTCATCGCCCGCGAGCCCACATGCGCTCGATGCAACTTGCAGCGCGGCAGCCCATTGTCAATCCCGCCAGCCGAGACGGGCTGGTCGCGGCGAGCAACCACGAGCACTGGGCAGCTTGGGGACAATTGCAGCTCGCCTGCGGACGTCATGATTGCCGGAAAGCGGTCGTTGGCTGCGCGATCAACCGCGAGATCAGGTCGTGCAGCCTGGCAACTAGGAATGGAGTTCATGGTGAAAAGCCTGTCCGAACGTTCAGGGCGTGGTGAACGGCACGTTGCAGGGTTGCGTGGGGCTCTGCGCCCAGCCCCGTGATGTGCAATCTGCCGGCGCAACCACCAGGTGTTCGGAAGTCACAAGAGGAAAAGAATGGAACGCCGGGTCAAGCATCTCCTACTGTCAAACTTCATCCTGGCCTAGGATTTTCGGCAGCTCAAACTCCGCTGGACAGGTGTGCTTCGCTGAGTGCAGGCAGGCGCGCTCGCCCAAGGACAAGGTGCGAGTTGGTCACGTCGGCTTGTCTCCTGCCGGAACAGCCGGCTTCGGCCCCGCCGGCGCGGACACTCAGCCCACCTCAGGGTCCGCGTCCCTGCAATGGCCGTTGAGGAGCGGTGCAGCGCTGCCGCCTTTGTTGGGTGGAAAACCCACTGCTTCGCTTGCGCCGCGGCGCATTCCTACACGGTCCATTAGCCGCCGGAGCCTAGGCTGCTTTCCCGATTGATTTCTCTTCAAGGAATTCGCCATGAATCCATCCACGCCGCCGAAAGCCACCGAAGCCGAGGCAGATGCCCTGCTGGAGCAGGCGCGCCACGAAGCACAGGCCCGTGTGGCCGAGGTGCACGTCGAAGAAGGCACTGTCAAATCCGAGGACGCTCAAAACTCTCCTCATCCGGACGACCACGACTGAAAGGCCTGTCTGTCCGACCTGCGCCGGGGTTGGCGTCAAAGCGTCCGGCCTCGCCCTACGCAGCTTCCGGGCAACAAGCCTGCGCTGTAGATCCGCCTAGTGCCTGTCCCAAACAAGTCACGCAGATCCCTCACAATCGGCCGTTCAGCTACCCATGGGTTCCTCCACCGAGTCGCGGAGGCAACTATCCGAGTTGTGAGGGTCATCTGGGCGCCGCTCGAGTCAACCCAGGGCAGGGTGAAGCTGGTGGCGAAGGTCGGGCTTTCCGCCAACGCCGGCGAGGACGCCGTCTTCACCGAACCCGTCTCCGTGCTTCAACCACGTAGTTGCAAGCTGCAGCCGTGTTCGTTGCAAGGACCAGGGCAACGGGCGCCGCTACATAGGGGGCCACGAGCGGGGGCATTCACCGGCACCGCGTAGTTGTAGACGCCTGTGTCGCCGTCCGCAGCTCGGTTGGCCACGACGATGGTCGGGCCATCGGAAAGCCTGCAGAGCACGCAGCTGGGCAACGCCGCGGGCGCGCCCTCACGACACGGCAGCGAGGCTCAGGTAGGCTCGAACACTTCACGAGCTAAAAGGACTTCCATGAAGAAGCTGTTCGCAGTACTCCTCGCAACGGCCGTACTCGGCGGGTGCGTTGTCTACCCTGACGGGCCAGGGAAGTCTGGCGGTGGGTACGGAAAGCAATGCCCACCCGGACAGGCGAAGAAGGGAAACTGCTAGTCCTCCTCCAGAGCACAGCCACCCATCCGAGGAACTCGGCGCGGACTTACATGGGAAGGCTCGCCAAAGCGATCAGTATTGGCTCGGCCTCACCAGAAATCGTCACCACCCACCCGGCTCCAGCCAAGTCTGGTTCACCCGAAAACGGCAGTTCCCTCCACGCGTCCCGTGCGCACGGCGAGCAAGATCCGCGCGTCGTGGATCTCGAAGCCTTCAGGGGCAAGACGAAGGAGATGGTTTGGATCGTCCACCTCTACGGCCCTCTTGCAGCGCTCGAGCGACGCCGCGGGTTTCGTCAGCCGGGCACCGACAAGAGCGTCGATCGTTTCTGACTTGAAATCTTGCAGGCAGGCACTATTCTTTCGCGCGCCAAGTTCAGAGGAGGTGTCATGTCCGTTGAATTCCTGAGACAGATCGCAAGCTCCCCCCTGCCGAGGTCGTTTACGGCGCCGGACGACATTGACGCGATCAGGGTCCTGCGCCAGGCCGGCCTGGTCCTCGCGCTGATCGACGAGCCGCCCGAGCGCGTCGCCAGGGTCGTTGCGATCACGCAGAAGGGGAACGACGAGCTGCTTCGAATTCACTACCCGGAGGGTCGTCAGAAGCGAGGCTGCGCCAAGGGCAGCTGGTTGCATATCGCTGCGCAGCGCGCACGCGAAGCGATCAAGCCGTCCCGCCGACCCGATGGCACATGAGCTTCTTCAGCCAACTGCCCAAAAGGAGTGGATCATGTCTTTCGGATCTGGCTCTGCCGTGTCGGGCTACGCGCAACGACGTGCCCGGGCGCCGAGGGCCCTTCGGGTGATGAGCGAGAAGGAGATCGAGGCGTACCTCGTCGCACGAGACGCCGTACGCCGGATCAGGCGCGCCGCCCCGCTCTTCGCCGCATTCGAGCGGCCCAGGACGCGCTGAGATTGTTCCAAGCCACCTCGGCATCGCAGCGATAGTTCAACCGGGCTGAAGGGGCCGTCGTGAGTCCCCTCGCGGCCGCGCGACGGACACCATCGCCCCGAGCCCAGGCCCAGCGGGCCGAGCGCGTTGCGGGCCAGCTGAAGCATTCGGCTCGGCCGTGCCCGCGCAGTCAGGCAGAAAGGCGCGCTGCCAGGTGCCGCGCGGTTCGTGCGCTGGCGCTCTTGCCCGTAATCGCCAGCGCCGGGCGGCTGGCCAGCATCCGCTCGAAGACGACCAGCACTTCGTCCGCTTCGATGTCGTCGATCATCGCGACGGCTTCGGCCACCGGCGTCACGGTCCCGCTGGCGAAGAGCTCTTCGACGGCATGTTCCATCGTCGCGTAGCTGCGCTCCCCTGCGCGCACGCGGGACACGATCAGCTGGTTCTTCGCGCGCTCCAGGTGCACCGGATCGATAGTGGCCGCTTGCGCACGCAGCAGGCCGCCCGTCGTCGCCACCAGCGCATCCAGCTTGTCCGGCGTGGTGACTGCACGCACCACGAAGTTGGCCCATACGTCCCCGGTGTCCAGCGTGGAATCGGCCGTGTAGGCCAGGCCGAGCTGCTCCCGGACTGTGTCCACCAGGGGCGCCGACATACCACCTCCGAACAAGTTCGCTGCCAGCGACGCCGCGACGCGCCAGCGCTGCTGCGAAATCTCCTCCAGCTGCGCGGGAGCCAGCGGGTAGGCCAGGTTCAGGAACACCTGCGACACCTGGGTGAAGCGCCGGCCCAGCGCATGGCCGACGTACTTCGCGGGCGCCGGATGTGGCGACACGGGCGGGTCGGCCGATGTTGGCATCGCTGCAAAGAGTTCCCCGGCGAGCGCCATCCAGGCTTCGACGTCGAAGTTTCCAGCTGCAGCGACGACCGTCTTTTGCGCGGCGTAGTGGGCCTGCACGTGGCGGACCAGGTCGTGCCGGGTAAAGCCTTGGATGTTGTCGGCGGTGCCGATCACAGGCATGCCCATCGGGTCGGCGCCCCAGATGGCGCGGTCAAGCAGATCGCTGGAGCTGTCCTGCGGATCCTCCTCGTACTCGATCGCCTCCTGGCGGATCACTTCCAGTTCGCGCTGCAGTTCACTGTCGGGAAATGTGCTGTTCAAGACGATGTCAGCGGTCATGCGCAGCAGCTGCTGCGCGTGCCGGCCGAGTCCTGTCATGAAGTAGCCGGTGGTGTCCTTGCCGGTGAACGCGTTGACGTCTGCTCCCAGCCGCTCCGCATCCAGGTTGATGGCCTGAACGCAGCGGGTGGTGGTCCCCTTGAACGCCATGTGCTCCAGCACATGGCCGATGCCATTGGTGGCCGGCGTCTCGTCGCGGGAGCCCACACGCAGGAACACGCCGACGCTGACGCTCTGCACATGCGGCATGGGAATGGCGAGCAGCCTCACCCCGTTAGAAAGCGTGTGCAGGACCGTGGTGGTGCGCTCCCTCTGCAACCGGACCATGGCTCAGCGGCCCTCCGGCGGCTGCGCCCGCACGCCAATGCCATAAAGCGAGAGCAGGCCAAGCACGTGCCCAATGGCGACACCCGGCTCGCCCGCTTCGATACGGCCGATGGTTTGGACATGGACGCCGAGGCGCACGGCCGCGGCGGTCTGGCCGTCCCCGGCCGCCAATCGTGCCATCCTTGCAGCTGCTCCCAATTCACGGATTGCATGCAAGGCGTCGTCGCTGATGTCTGCCGAGATGCGCTTGCCTTGGGTCATGGGTGCATTGTCGCTGCGCCCGAGGGCCTCGTTGGTACCGTGACCAGGGCGACGACTGCGCATCTGGCCTTTCCTGGCGCTTGCATTCCTGAGGCGCCAGGGCAGTTCAGGCCTCTGTCGGTCCCCTCGATGGTGCCGGCTTGAGGATGCTCCCGGCCGACACGAAGTCCTGCTCACGCCTTGCACCCAGGAGATGTTCGAACTCCTGCGAAAGCACCGGGGGCCACCACCTGTAGCTGGAGGGCGTGCTCAGCCCGGACCTCCAACAAAAGCCCGTTCAAGCCGATCGACGGCGGGAACAGATGTGCCGTTGCATTCATGAGACGCTGAAGTTTCGCGTCTCGAATTGGCCAGGCGAATGGGTCGCAAAGAATCCCGGGCCGCGCGTGCAGCCGAGCTATTGGGCCGGCCTCATGAAGATACTGATGCTCAAAATGTCGTCGGATGGCCCGCGCTGCCGGTCAGACGACGTGGTAGCCCGCGGCTTCCAGCGCTTCGTGCGGAAAAGTCGCGTCGCCCGTCTTGATCTCCTGCAGACAGGCAATGTCCGGTTCGGCCTCCCGGAGCCAGTCGAGAAGACGTGGCATCCGCCCCTTGATGCCATTGACGTTGAATGTCGCGACTTTCATGTCTATCCTGGAAAAGCGCAGGCGCGCTTTCAGCAGCCGCGTCGTTCGCCATTCTCCGGTATTCGATCGAGCGGCTCGTCCCTTCGCGACCAGCTTGCACCATAGCATTCCGGCGCAACTCCCCTCTGGGCCCGACGATCCGGATGCGAAATCCTGCAGGTCAGGTCAGGTCAGGTCAGGTCAGGTCAGGTCAGGTCAGGTCAGGTCAGGTCTGGATGAAGACTACGCGCTCGAATCGTTCACGCCGTTCGCGAGCTCCATGATGCGAAGGTCAACCAGCGAGCGCCAGCCCTTGAGGCCGGATCGCTGGCCGTATCTCGCCTCCACGTCTCTTTCTGCCTGCGCGCCGAATTGAAGCTTCGTCCAGGCCGGCAGGCGAGGAATCCGGGCACGCGCCGCTATCTCGCCGGACTGCGGGCCCGCCAGGGATGTGCGTGAGGGCAACACGTGTTGCGCTTCGATCTCGGCGATCAGCCGGGCCGGATCCTGCGCGAGCAACCGGCACTCCCTCTCGTTAAGCCGACGCACAGGAGGCGTCGCGTACAGCGGCCGTACTGGAGCTTCGCTGCCCTGCATCTTGCGAAAGCAGCCGGCGCCGAGAACGACGATCTCTCCGCTGCGAACCACCAGGTACAGCTGCCGAAACGTGCTTCGACCACAGCCGGGCGCCTGACAGGCAAAGCGCCTGGCCTGTGCGATCTCCACGATCACGAGGAGCTTTCCAGTTTCCATTCGTGGCCGAAACAGTTGAGTTGGAGTGGAAAGTATCTTTGGCACGAGGGCTCTTGTCCGCTGCACTTTCGGTGTAGGTCCGCGGACTACTCAAGCCATGCAGGCGCTGCGATCCACCCATCGAATGTTCCGTTTGGAGAATCGCTGATGAACTGCGATGGTCGGGCGCGGCCAACCTTGAGGCAGCGCGTCCGCCGGGCCGCCGGTACGCACAGCAAAGGATCGGACCTGAGCCGCGCCTGGACCTTGGAGGCGAGTGAACCAAGATCCAGCGCAGTACCCCGTGGCGGTGCATGCACAATGCGGCCCAAGAGCGGAGGTCTTGGTCAACCTTGCAGCGAGGCCTGACGGCTTAGTATTCTTGAACGATGCGTGACCTTGCGACACCAAGCAGCACAGGCTCAGACCTGACCTCGATGCTGTTAGCAGCCGGCTATTCCGACTCGCGAACTCTTGGCCGCGAGGTCTGCGGCATCAGGCAATTCAACTTCACGACAGCCTTGGTTGTTGGCCTCGATGCCTGCGGCTACTAACGCCGATATTGCTACGAGTACGATGCAGACGCCAGCGTTGCCCTGCTCATGTGGAATGGCGAAGGTCACCCAGGTGGCCCCTGGATAAAGTGCAAGGTGCAGGAATCGACCTTTTGAATCCAGCGTGGCGCTAGGGTGGCCAACTGCATCCGGCCGAGCCTGTGTGGAATCTCCATTGATGGTCCCCTATATTGAGCCAACCCGTCTGAGCGAGGTGGCCCATGAAGCGATTCATAAGGCCAGGACCGTCAGCAGGTCACTCTGCTTCCAGAGTGCCTTGACGACTACATCGGCGAGGATAACCCGGTGCGAGTCGTCGGTGCCTTCGTCGAGGAGTTGGATCTCTATGCGTTGGGCCTCGAAGACTCATGCGCCAATGTGCGGCGACCGATCTCACGGCTGCGGCCGGGGCCGTGCTTTTGGCCCACAGTGCGGCGCGAGAACGTTTCGGACGTTCAGGCCCGCCCCGCTTGACATCTTGCGGTCAGAGAGTAGCATGTATATCCATAAAGGGATATACATCATGGACCTGCAAGTGGCAAAATGGGGCAACAGCCTAGCCCTTCGGATTCCGTCCGAAGTCGTGCGCCGGCTCGGCCTGCACGAAGGCGCAACCGTCGACGCGCAGATCACCGTGGATGGCGCCCTGTCGATCCGGCCGGCGCAGTGGGATCGCAAGGCGTTCGCTCTCGAGTTGACCGAGGCGCGCAAAGCCATGCCGATGAGCGCCCCCGTGATGGAGGAAGTACGCCGCGATGCCAGGTACTGACATGGTCTACGTCGACACCAGCGTGCTCGTGCCTCTGTTTGTGAATGAGGCCCACAGCGCGGCCGCCGCCGCTTGGTACTCGAGCGAGAAGGCGGACCTCGTCGCCGCGGCCTGGTGCATTCCGGAGTTCGCCAGCGCGCTTGGCATCAAGCAGCGCACCGGCGCGATCGACGTGCAGCACGCTCAAGGCGCCTGGTCGCGCTTTGAACGCATGGTGGCTGCAGACCTGCGGCTGTTACCGGTTGAGCCGGCGCATTTTCATCGAGCGGCCGAGCTGGTACTGGATGCCGCGAGTGCGCTGCGTGCCGGCGACGCGCTCCACCTAGCGTGTGCCGAAGCCGCAGGCGCGAAGCGCATGGCGACGCTCGATGACGTCCTTGGCCGCAACGCCCAACGGCTGAAGATCAAGCCCATCGCGCTGCGCGGTTTGACCTGATGGATGTCGGCCTTCAGCGTGCAGCGAAATCCTCCGCCGCGGCCCTGCGATCGGGGTGCGCACGTGGCACGCGTTGGGCGGCCGCCCTCGGGCCAGGACCGGTCGTTCGCCGCCATCGCTCAATCTGCTCGATAGCCGACCTTCGCTGTGGGCGCACAACAAGCCGCCGGCAAGACATTCGCTGGTAGCCAGCTGTCACCCGCTGAGCACGGCTGTTGAGCAAGGAATGCCGACGCTTGGGTCGACTGCGCTGGCATGCACAGGCAATTGATGAAGGGAAAGTTGCCCGGGCGACTTTCTTCTTCATAACGAAGCCCGACGAAGCGATGGAGGCTAACTGGCTGCCCGCATCGAAAGGTCCCTTCGTAAAGTACATGCACCTCTACTCACCGAAGGAGGAGGCGCTGGAAGCAACGTGGATCGCACCTCCGCCGAAACTGGAAGCTTGAGCCGCGTATCCGGTCTGCATAATTTCGACCGCCGCTTTCCCGGAGCAGGCGGTCTTTTGGGTTTGGTTCGACTGCTCGATCCAACTCGATAGACACACTCGCACTACTTGCCCGTGCTGGCGCTGCACCGCGCCGCCTTCCGCGGCCGTCTACTTCGGGGAGCGCCGCCCTGACGAGCGCCGACGCCCGGCGCCGGCCTGGGCTGGGCCGTCGCTTCAACTTGAGGGCGGGAAGACGACCTTCCAGTCTTGCTGCCGTGCGCGAAGTCCAGACATTGAGATCTGCTTCGTCGTGCCTCTTGGTGAGAGTACCGTGGGGCCTCGTCATAGCCCATTGACGCCGTTCCCGACCTGGAGCATGACGCCGTCGTCGGAGACGGCGATGCGCTATGGGGCGAAGTTCTGCAAGCCGACCGTGCTGACCGCGAGACGAAGCCCAAGGGTTGCATGATTGCTTCTCCCCTCCCTTCAATGAGGGCAGCGCATCTGTCCCCTCCATGATTGTTGCGCCTTTGTCAATATTTCAAGACCCCGTGCTCTCACGGTTGCTCTGTGACCAGCTTGCCTCCCACATCCTTCAGCAGACGCTTGAACTCCGGCGACTCCGCAATGATCGTTGCGGCCGCGGCACGCAGGCGATCCACAGCCTCGGCAGGAAGTACGAACGAAGTGGGCTGTTGATTCAGATAGTCCAGTTCGGCCCTGTCTTTCAGTGCGGGGAACGACACGTCGATGGCATAGATCTCGGCGTCCGGAACCCGCATCGCGGCCGCAATCTCCGGGTCCTTGTTGTTCTCCATCGCACCCGAGCTTCGGATCCGGCGCATGGTCTGCCACCGCGTCGCCGTATCCTTCAGAAGCTCGACTGCTTCATAGGAATAGTGATCGATGGGAACGCCGCTCGCCTTCAACAGGATCTCCACGCTGCCCGGCGGAGACTCGGACTCGTCCCACTTCGTCGGAGGCAAGGACAACGAGTTCACGATGAAGAGAATGATCCGGCGCACGCGATCGAGCGGTGTCGGCACCCCTGCTTCGCGCAAGGACTCGAGGACTTCCAGCGCATCAAGCACGCCGCGCATGCCCACATTGTCCGATACGCCGCCGTCAACCAAGTGGATGTACGGTCGGCTGACGCCATCTCCGAAGGCCTGCATCGACTTGAGCGTGCGTATGGCTCGCGCAGCCGGCCGCGGCAGCTTGTCAGCGTCGGTGAACATCTTCAACCAGGCAGGGAGGGTGTTATTGCAGGTGCCGCCGTAGTTGTTGAGCGTGATCGGAGAGAGCACCACGGGCACCGCCGAAGAAGCTGCGGCGGCGCGCGAGAGAGGCACAGCATTCAGGTCTGAGCACAGGACATCGAAAACGCCCTGATGGAAGACCAACCGGGATCCGGTGGAGATATCGGTCGCCGACGCCAGGATCAGCGGCCCCTTTCCACGGTTCAGATCACCAAAGGTGGCGCCATTGAACAAGATTTCGTCGTACAGCTCGGCAGCCAGCTCAGAGCGGCCCCAGCCCGTGAACCACAGCTTTCCCCAACTGGCTGGGCTCAGAGTGCGAGCGATGATCTCGCCCTGCACATCGCGCTTGAGGAAGCGCTGTTCGTAGTCGTCGAACAACTTGTCGCCGTAAAGTCCGTAGGCAAGCGCAGTGAAACTGCCGCCGGACACGCCGGTAACGACGTCGACCTCGTCGAGCAGGCGCCCCCTGTTGCCCTTCGGCCCGACGACCTCGGTACGCCGGAGGAACTCGAGGACACCATACGAGAATGCGGCAGCACGTGTCCCACCGCCCGAAAAGGCAAGAATGACCAGGTTTTCCTTGTCCCTGACCTGCGCCTGGCGCGTCTCGAAACGGTAGCCGGCGCTACCGTCGGCATGGGTGATCGGTGGATTGATTGGGCGGATGGCACAGCCGCCGAGCAGCAGCAAACATGCTGCCAGCCACGAGGGTGAGATCTTCCGGCGCGGCATGATTTCTCTCTGTGAATCGGGTCAATTGCCGCACCCTGATCAATCGTTCAGTGGTGCGATCTTGTTGCCGGTCAGGCCCACACCGGCCATGAGGCCTGTCTGGCCGAAGACGAAGGCATAGATGTCGTTGCTCATCGTCGTGGTGCTCATCGATTTGCTCATGCTTTGGTCCACGACCACGATGCTGGGGCCCACGCCAACCTCGAATCCCCTGTCCTCGTTCAAGGCGTTCAGTGCCTTCTCGTTCATCAGGAACATGGCATAGCCATACTGCTGCGCGCCGGCTTGAAGCCCGTACGATGCACCCGTGTTCTTGTAGTAGCCCGCCGGTTTGCCGCTCCTCAGCAGTACTCCTTCGCCGTACTGGCCGCCGACGACGAGACCGGCCTTCGTGATCTTCGGAAACACAAGCACGCCAACTGCTTCCTTGGAAAGGGCCTTCGCGGCCGGGGCTGACGCGATGAGCTTCTGATAGGCGTTGCGTGCGTCTCGTTCGAGCGCCACACGGTCGGCCGCGATGGCAGCAGCCGGCCCCAGCAGCGTCGCGGCCGCGGCAACAGCAAGCAGGCGGGATAGCGGAGCGTGGAAGGTCGTGTGCATGGATGTCTCCTGTGAAAGATTGCAATGGACCAGTGACGCGCAGCGCCTCATCTCGGAAACAAGAAGGTCACCGAGAGGCGCAACCCCATGTCATGCGGGCCACCATCCGAGGTCTCTGCCCAGTAGCGCAGTCCGGCGCCGAGGCTCACCGGCTGATTGCCGAACTTCACGAGCTTGCTCACCGTGAGATTGATTGGAACGGACCATTGCTTGGCTTTCCAGTCGTAGCTCGATTCGGTGTTGATCCCGAAGGTCCAGGCGTCGCGGGTCGTGTAGGAAAGGAATGGCTGTATGAAGGTGCTGCTGACGTTCGGGCGAGCGCTGTCGCCGCCCGCCCCCCATATATGGTTGGCCACTGCGCCATAGGTCCAAGGCCCTTGCTGCTTGAGGACCACCACTGTCGGGCCGAGCCCCCACTTGCGCGTGCTGAGCTGGTCGTCGCTGCCGGTGGGCAGCAGAAATACCGGCCCAGCTCCCCAGATCAGGCCGCCTGCCGTCGGCTCCTTGGGTGAGAAGAAGAGGCTTTGCGTGATGTCGCCGACGCCGGATTGGCTGCTGCCGGGCTGCACGTTGTGCTGGGCGACGATCGGAAGGATGGTGCGGCTGATGACGTTCCACTGCGCATTCAGCGAGAACGGAACCACCGGCTGGACATTGAGGTAGGACCTGTGGCCGTTCTTGTCCGCCCCGTAGTGACGGTCGTAGTTGTATTGCAGCGGCACGCTGACGAGAGCGGCGATGGGGTTGGAGAGCTTCTTGGCCAGGTCTTCGGCCTCCTGAGCATGGGTCACTAGCGGCAGCATCGCGGCGACGTACACACCCCAGCAGCGAGACGTATTCGGAAGCGCGGACGCGGTCATGCGTTGTCCTTCAAGCGTCGAATGCAGCCTTGACCGGCATCATCAGATGACGACCTTCAGCAAACGATCCAGCAGTTCCTGCAGCGAGAACATGGTGAGCGTCAGCGGCAATACGGGCAGCAGCGTGGTCACTGCCAGCTGCAGCACGGTGTGCCAGGTGAACGGCGCCCAGCGCATGCTCTTCACCACTTCGAAGCTGTTGCCCAGGTCGGCGAGCGACTGGATGTCGGCGCTGCCAAGGAGGGGCTCGTCTGCCTGCGCGCCTCCGCGTAGCCACTTCTGATCGAACTCCCGCGCGTAGCGCTGCGCCAGCGTGCCGTACTCCCGCATGCCCGTGCGCTCGGCCGCTTCAAGTTGACGGCTGAATACCAGCAGCGGCCCGAGGATCACGAACACCATCACGCCCACCATGCCAGCGAGCTCGACCTTGAATTCAGGTAACTCGGCGCCGGCAAAGAAGATGCGCTCGGCGATCATCCCGGCCAGCATCGCGCCCTGCGCCAGCAACAAGGGCGCGAAGGCGAGGCGCACCAGGCCGAGAAAGCCCAACCCGCCGCAGCCATCCGGATGCATGGGAAGCAGCCGCAATTCGATACGCGAGACCTGCCACAGGAAGCGCGCCCAGATGAACAGCCTGAAGTACCAGCGCGCCAGCAGGAACTGGAACAACGGCAAGCTCACCAGGCCGAGCCACCAACCTGCCACAGACGGTCGAAAGCTGCCATCCACCGCCACGCCATACCAGCTGTCCACGTCGAGCGCCACCTGGGTGCGCCAGACAAACAGCACGCCGACGCCATAGACCAGGGCGACCAGCAGCGCCTCCGCTGCGACCGAGTTGCGCAGGCGCATCGCAGAGGCGATGGCCGCGTCGAACTGCGATCGTGCCGCATCCGGGATCAGACCGCGCTCGAGGAAGTGCCGCACCACCGATCGCATGCGCCGATGGACCACCACCTCGCCTACGATCAACAGCGGCAGCGCAAGCAACAGGCGCACATGCATCTCCACGTCGAGGACGAAGGGCAACGTGACCTTGTCGCCCCAGGCGCTCCCCTCGGCGATCGACAGCAGCAGCAGGGGCACCCAGGCCAACAACGTCGTCGCAATAACGCGACGGTGCAGTAACCCCAGCGCGTCCGTGGTCAGGCGCGTGCGCCGACAGAGCTCGAACAGAGGCCCACCGACGATCAGAGAGAAGTCGGCAGGTTCCTGCTGCATGCGCAGGGCGCCGCTGGTGGGGCTGAGTGCACTCATCGAAAACCGCCGGTGTTTTCCTACTTCGCCGTCACATACCGTACGTGCACCCGCTGGATGCCGCCGTTGAACTTGAAGGGCGTCTTCTCGCAGTAGTCCAGGGACACCGGCGAGCCGAGCGCGATGCCGATGTCGAGGCAATCGTTGGCGGTGAACAGCAGGGGCGCGCTGATCGGCACCGTGCCCTCGGCGATTGACTTGCCGTTCACCTTCATGGTCACCTTCAGCGGGCCGCCGGGTTTGGGCACGACATACGCTGTCTCTATCTCGATCTTCACCTTGCCGGTGGGCAGCTCGTCCTTTCCGCGGATCTTGGTGCGCTGGATGATGAACAGGTTGTACTCATAGCAGAGGATCCCGTCTTCGACGAAGCAGGTCAGGCCGCCCGAGTTCGCGCCCAGCTTGTAGAGCACCCCGTTGGCGTTGGCCGGAATCTCGGCGTCGATGGTGACGACATTGGGCTTGTTGCCCAACGCAGGTGCGCAGAACTCCGGCATGCGGACGGTATCCCCTGCAAAGGTCCACTCCGTGTAGGGCGGTGCAATGCGCAACTCGGGGTGAAGCGCGAGGACCCAGAGGCCACCGCCGATGGGAAGGACCTTGTTCTTCGTCGCCTCGATGAGAAAGATCTGCTTCATCTGCGCCAGCTTCTCAGGCATCGTGGCGGCGAGATCATTGGCCTGGGCCCAATCCTCCGCTAGGTTGTAGAGCTCCCAGACGTCCTGGTCCGGCGTCCACTCGTGAATACCGGGCGGCGTGCCGGGCACCCACGGCAGGCGCGGACCGAGGGCGCTAGCCATCCAGCCGTCGTGATAGATGGAGCGGCTGCCCATGATCTCGAAGTACTGGGTGAGCAGCCGGCCCTTCGCCTTCGGATCTTCGAAGGAATAGGCGAAGCTCACGCCGTCAATCGGATCCTGCGGGACTCCGTTTACCTCCCGCGGCGGGGTGATGCCGAGGATTTCGTAGATGGTCGGGACAAGATCGTTGCAGTGATGGAACTGCTCACGCGGTGTCGCATCCGGCTTGATCCTTGCCGGCCAGCGCACCGCCATCGGATTGCGCGTGCCGCCGAAGTGCGAGGCCAGCAGCTTGGTGCCCTTGTAGGGTGTGCTGCCGGCCCAGGCCCAGCCGGCGTGGTACTGGTTGTCGGTCTTGGGTGAGCCGAGCGCGTCCAGGCCGCCGAACTCTTCGAGCGCCTGGATGTGCTGCCTGACGGTGGTCGGGATGCCGTTCTGTGCCAGCAGTTCGCTGATGGTGCCGTTCTGTCCCTCCGCCGACGAACCGTTGTCGCCCCAGACGTAGAAGATCACCGTGTTGTCGCCGTAGCCGAGTCGCTCGACCTCGTCGACCAGCCGACCGACCTGCACGTCCACGTGCTCGGCATAGCCGGCAGCGACCTCCATCAAGCGCCGCTGGAAGGGCTTCTCGTCCTCGGGAATGCTGTCCCAGGAAGCCATCGTCGCGTGACGCGGTGTGAGCTGGGCATTGGCCGGGATCCAGCCCTTTTCCTTGGCGCGCTTGAAGACGCGCTCGCGGTACGCGTCCCAGCCGTCGTCGAACCTCCCCGTGTATTTGTCGGCCCACTCTTTCATGACGTGGTGCGGTCCGTGGATCGCGCCGCTCGCCCAGTACATGTAGAACGGCTTGTCGGGCTGGAAGGCCCTGTGATTGCGCAGCCAGCCGATGGCGTCGTCGGCGAGATCCTCGCTCAGGTGATAGCCCTGCTCTGGCGTCTTCGGTGGCAGCACGACCGTGGTGTTGCGCACCAGATTCGGCTCATACTGCGAGGCCTCGCCCGCGAGGAACCCGTAGAAGTACTCGAAGCCCAGGCCGGTGGGCCAGCTCTCGAAAGGACCGGCGGCGGTGGTCTCCTCAGCCGGCGTGTTGTGCCACTTGCCCCAGGCTCCGGTGCTGTAGCCGTAGTCCTTCAGCACCTCCGCCGCAAGCGCGCTGCTCTTGGGAATGTGTCCGGAGTAGCCGTCCCAGTCGTTCGCCAGCTCCGCGATCTGCCCGTTGCCGACGCGGTGATGATTGCGCCCGGTTAGCAGCGACGCCCGCGTGGGCGAGCACATGGCCGTGGTGTGGAAACGGTTGTACGCAATCCCTTCCTTGACGATACGGTCCAGCGTCGGGGTATGTACTTCACCGCCGAATGTGGTGGGCAGGCCCGGGCCGGCGTCGTCGATCAGCACGATGAGGATGTTCGGCGCATCGTCCGGCAGGCGCCTCGGCGACGGCTTGGGGCTGTAGAGCGACTCCTGCATCGTGCGTCCGGCAATACTGCCAGACGGTGCGGGCGGAAACGGAAGGGAATCCTGATGAACCAGCTTGTCGTTGCTCAAGGTTTTCTCCTGGATCGGTGGGTGGACGGCCGGCCGATCCGGGCGACCGGCGGTGAAACGAGAGAGCGCAGTGACGATTTCATGGCATGCGAATCAGATCGCCAGACGGCGAATGGCCTCCAGCACCTCGGCGCCGGAATCCGTCTTGCGGAAGTAAGCCGCGCATCCCGCGCCGATTGCTTCGGCACGGGTTTCGGGGTCGTCATATGCGGTAATGAAGACGATGGGTGGGTGATTGCCTTCGGCGGCGAGACGCTGTCCCAGTTCGATGCCGGACATGCCGCCGAGCTGGACATCGAAAACGAGGCAATCGAAGCGGGGTTGCTTCGTATCCGCAAGGAACGCCTCCGCAGAGGCATAGGTGACCGGCTGCATGCCGGCCGCACGCAGCAGCCGGCCGAACGAACGGCAGAGGCTTTGATCGTCGTCGACAACCGCGACGTAGATGGGAGGAGTGCTCATCGGAAGATCGATAAGCACTGTGTGCGCTCGGAGTTCTGCCGTCTACTGCCCGTAAGGGAAGGTCTGCAAGGGCTCGTCGTTCAATATGCCCGCCTCTTGAGCCAGCCGCGTAAGCGCGGCAACTGAGCGCACGCCCAACTTGATCATCAGCGCCGTCCGGTGCAGCTTGACCGTGCGCTCGTTAATTCCAAGGTCGCCGGCCATCTGCTTGTTCAGCCTTCCCCGCAACACGTGTGCGAGCACTTCATGTTCCCGTGCGGTCAGTGTGTCGAAGGCCGCACGCAACCCGCTCCTGCGGACGCGCGCCTGGCGCTCGTGGGCGCCCCGCTCCAGGGCGCGGCGAACCGCGTCGAGCAGTTCTTCCTTCGGCGCACGCTTCTCCAGGAAGTCTTCGGCGCCCTCGCGCATCGCGCGCACGGTAGAGGCGATGTCGCCATGACCGGTGAGAAAGAGAAGCGGCAGCGGATTGGGTGTGTGTGCGAGCGCCAATTGCAGGTCGAGCCCGGTCAATTCGGGCATTTCCAGGTCGGTCACCACACAGCCAGGCGTGTCGTTGTCGAAATGCACCAGGAAGTCGCTCGCAGAAGCGTGCGTCCTGACCATGAACCCGCTGGCAGACAGCAGGCGAGCCATGGACTTGAGAAAAGACGCATCGTCATCGACGATGTACACGATCGGTGAGGTCGTAGTCATGGCGATCCTTCTCCAGCAGCTGGCACCGTGAAAAGAAACCTGGCCCCACCCCCGATGTGGTTCTCGGCCCAGAGCCAGCCACCGTGCGCCTCGATGATCGTGCGCGAGATCGACAGGCCCATGCCCATCCCTTTCGGCTTTGTCGTGAAGAAGGGATCGAAGACGCGTCCGAGCTTTTCAGCCGGGATGCCGCCGCCGCTGTCGCTGACGGCGATCTCCACGGACTGTGCGCCGTCGCGCTTTGCGCTGAGTACGACGCGCCGACTGTTTCGGTTGGACTCGTCGATCGCATCCATGCCGTTGGACACGAGGTTGAGCAGCACCTGCTGAAGATGCACGCGGTCACCGGCCACGGACGGCACATCCCTCGGGACATCCAGGTCCAGTTTGACGTGCCGTGCGGCGGCGTCCGGCTTGAGCAACGCCGCGACGTCACTGAAGAGCTCGCCGACATCCAGCGGTCGCATCTCGATATCCTGCCGCCGCAGGAATGCGCGCATCCGGTCGATGACCGCGCCTGCACGTTGGTCGTCCTTGTGAATGTCGTCCAGGATCGCGCGAACTTCGTCGAGATCAGGCGATGGATCCTCCAAGTAGAGCGCCGCGGCTTCCGTATTGCGCAGGATCGCGCCGAGCGGCTGATTGATCTCGTGGGCCAGTGCGGTCGCGAGTTGCCCCATGACCGAGACGCGGCCCACGTGCGCGATCTCTTGGTGCAGGAGCCGCATCTCCTGTTCGGCCTTCTTGCGCGCTGTGCAATCCATGGCGGCGCCGCGGGTGCGGATCGCGCGGCCCCGCGAGTCGAATTCCGCCCTGCCCTGTGCCGCGATCCAGCGCGTTGCCCCATCCGGCAGAACCACGCGGAATTCGATGTGGTATCTGCCAGGGCCGGTCACCGCCTGCCCGAGGAGCCGCCTCACCGTATCGCGATCGTCGGAATGAACCCTTTGCAACAGGCCCTCCAGGTTCAGCGGCTCCGATGGCGCAAATCCGAACAGCTCGCGCCACCTGCCGCTCACCCACGTTTCATTGCTCGCCACATCCCGCGTCCAGACTCCCAGATTCGCCGCATCGGCGGCCAGGCTCATGTGCTGTTCGCTTTCACCCAACTTGACGATGAGCTCTTGCGCGCGCCACACGTCGCGGCTCAGCTCGTAAGCCATTACCGCGATGATGCCGAGGTAGAACAGGCTCAGGGTGAGCGGCGCTTCGATGCCTTGCCAGAACACCAGCACGGCCTGGGCCGCACCGGCAAGTACAAGGAACACGATGCTGCCGCCGAACCCCGCCGCCTTTCGGCGGTCGCCGCGTCGCCATGCGGCAACACTTGCGTCCACGACGAAGATCACGAACAACCATAGGCTGAGTTGGCCAAGCAGCATCCAGGGGTTCGGCACGCCCACTGCGACAGATACCTGCTCACCGAGAAACTGAACGCGCTGCACTGCGGTGGTCTCGAGCAGGTTCAGATTCGAGCCAGTGGTGAAGTTGGCCAGCAATGCCATGGTGCGCATGCCGATCGCGCACCATGCCAACCACCAACGTCCGGCTTCCAGGTACGCACGCACGAACCCGATGAGCGAGAGCATGACCAGCCATACCGGCACATGGGTCCACCGCACGGCGGTGGCGTACTTTTCAGGGGTCTGCGCCCGCAACATCCACAACTCGCAGAACACAAGGGCTGTGATCGCGATGGCAGTCAGCGAAAAGTACAGGCTGGCCCGCGCCGCCCGATTCTTGCACCAGATCGGGAAGTGCACCGCGGCGAGTGTGAGGCACGCTGCGGCGATCATCGACCAGATGGCGGTAACCCAACTCACGACCAAACGAGCTTGGACGGCCGGCCCGGTTGGCGGAGATCTGGCGTCAGCCGGCCGGTGCCAGTGCAAAGGGCGGAGACAGGCGGCTGGTCGCCGCCTTGCGTTGCCAGGCACCTGCCTGATCTCATCGGCATCGACGTTCTCCTCGGTGCGCCGTCTTTTGGGTGCACGATGGACGTGAAACCATGAAGCGACGCTCGATCCGCCTCATCTGTGCTTTTTGTTGTGGGCGGAACTGACGGACATTGCACCAATTGGCCCCGCGTTGTCAATATCGCTTAAGTTCCGTGGGTGGCCCCGCAAGGCCGCGCGCCTACCTAGAAGCTCACCGCCAGTCCGACCGAGAAGCCAGAGACGTTCTTGCCGAACATGTAGCGAAGCATCAGGCGCGTGCGGGTGATGAAGATGTCGTGCGCACTCGAGTCGAGTTCAAGCCCGATTCCGACAGAATTCAAGTGAGAGAACCCAAGCACACCGGCTTGATCACCGAGGTAGCGCGTATGCGCGTACTCGAGCACATAGCGCACCGGGCGGTCCAGCGCAGTCAGTCCGGTCGGCGCGCGATAACGGCTCCACAGGCTGACGGTGACGGCATCTGCATGACCTTCTACCGCCGGCGAAGTGGTGCCGTAGCTCTGCAGCCTGATGTTGGTGTAGCGCAGCTCGATGTCTATCTCGCTGTCAGGCCTGTAGCGCTCATAGTCCAGCATGAGCGACCCCCCGAGGCCGTAGGCGTCGAGATGGCCTCTGTCGAGAAACTCGAACTCGCGCCCGGAGATCCCTTGAAGGTAGGTCCTTGCGATCGCCAGATCGCTCGCGACACGGCCGATCGCGACGTTGACCATGGGCCTGAACTTGAGATCGGCTGTCAACGGAAAGTCCCACCCGATTCCTCCGGTCAGCGCGACGTTGTTCCACTTCAGAGGGACCGCGCGCTCCTCCCGGCCGTTCGTTGCATAGAACGTCGGGTCATAGCGGCTGGCGGCAATGCCGCCCTCCAGGTAGAGCGGCATCGACCGGCTGATGGTGAACCCGCCGGCGAGCTGCGACATTGCAATCGCCGGGTTGCCGGTTCGTGGGCTGTCGATCGACAGCGAACTCGAAGCAAGATCGGGCACGACCGAATAGCTCATCAGCGCAAGCACGCCGTTGGCACGCTGCTGAAGCTTGGCGTCGGCCAGGATGAACTCGCTCAACGACTGCGCCTTGGCGCAGGACGCAAGAACCGCAATGCCGAGTGCGATACCCAGCGCGCCCAACCTCGTGCTCGGGTAGCGGCAGATATCCCTTGAGCCCATGATCAGCCGGCCGATCGGGTGATCTCAGGGACTTTCTTGCGATCGGCGTAGACCGGTCAGCAGCAGGGTCAAGCCGAGGGCGAGCGCGTAGGCGCCGACGAGCAAGCGCCGATCCTCGCTGCCGGGAAGTCCGACGATCAGCCCGATGCCGAACAGCAATGCACATGCACTTGCGATGAAGGCAGGCCATGCGCCGCCACGGGAAACATTCGAGCCAGGGTCACGTCCCAGTCGTCCCACCGCAACGAACAGCATTCCCAAGCTGCCGAGCGCAATGAAGGCAATGACGATGGTCACCGAGAACAGCGCGCCGAGCAGGACCGACGCATTCAAGCTCGGATTCGCGAGAATCATCGCTCCCAGCGCAAGGCGCACCAGCGCGTCGACGACGGCCAGCACAAACAACCATTGGCCTCGGGGATCACGAAAGAGCGCAGCTGCAAGGGCGAGAGCGAGTACCCCATCGCCCAAGGCGTAGTAGCCAGCCCGGGTGAGTCCGTGCAGTTCCCTGCTCAGAGGCGCGACCAGAAAGTAGAGCGCGAACAGCACGCTGCATGCGCCCCTGAGCAGTAGCACGTATCGCAAGGTCGTGCCTGGCGGCGCATCGGCTTGAAGAGTTTCTTCGGTCATGGGAAGTAAGCAGCGCATGCGCAACGCAGGGCGCTCGTCCTTGGCGCCAAGGCTATCGCTAAATGCCCCAGCGCAGACCTTCCCCTTCGGGCAGTAGACGCCGAAGACCTTGACGCCCACAGTGCGTATTCATTCATGAGTCGAGGAAAACGCGATGACTCAACGGACCCTGTGTTTGCTGGCGTTGGGCGCCATGCTCTTGTCTGAGGTGGGCGCGCAGCAGTACGTGTACCCGTCCAAGGGGCAGACGCCGCAACAACAAAAGGGCGACGAGGCTGCCTGTCATTCGTGGGCCGTCCAGCAGAGCGGCTTCGATCCGGCCAAGCCGTCCACGCCCCCACCCGCTGCGAAGCCACCGACGACGGCGACGGGGACGACCCCTGGCGCAGGCGCCCGCGGTGCAGTGCGGGGGGCGGTTGTCGGTGAGGTCGTCGGCGGCGACGCTGGCGCGGGTGCGGCGGCCGGTGCGGTGGCTGCGCGCGGGCAAAGTCGCAGGCAGAACGCCGCCGCCGCCAGGTCGGCAGAGCAACAGCACGCGTCGGCCGCACAGCAGCAGCAGGCCGGCTTTGCCAGGGCCCGCGCCGCCTGCCTCGAGGGCCGCGGCTACACCATCAGATGACGCGCCGGATCGGAGCGCGCGGGCTCGACGCGCTCCATCCCTTCTTCATCCCGAGCCATTCGACTTCACCCATGACTCTTCAGCTTCGCCTCCGCCGCATGCTCGCCGCACTCGCGGCAGTGATGTGCCCGCTGGTGCCAACCTTGACCGCGGCGCAAAGCTCGCACCTCGATGCGGGGGGCAGGAGCTGGCACTACGGTGCCTCCATCTACGGCTATCTCCCGAGCATGAGCGGCTCGACGAGTGCACCGACAAGCGGCGGCGGGATCCCCATCAACGTGGACGTCGACAAGATCCTGGACAGCCTGCAATTCACGCTCATGGGCACGTTCGACGCCCACAACGGACGCTGGGGCGTTTTCACGGACCTCATCTACCTGAACCTCGGTGCCAGCAAGCAAAACAGCCGCAACTTCGGAATCGGCGACTTCGGGCTACCGGCGGGTACCGCGGCCAACCTCGACCTGGACCTCAAGGGAGCGATCTGGACGGTGGCCGGCCAGTACAGGGTGGTGTCCGATCCCGCGCTGAAGGTAGACCTGCTTGCCGGTGCACGCATGTTCCGACTCAAGCAGGGCCTCAACTGGATCATCGTGGGCGATCTTGGGCCCGTGCCGCCGGCCGCCCGTTTCGGCGATTCGCGCCACAGCGAAACCCTGTGGGACGGTGTCATAGGCGTCAAGGGCCGGTACGCCTTCGGACCGGGCTCGCGGTGGTCGGCGCCGTTCTACGTCGACGTCGGCACCGGGGATTCCAAGCTCACATGGCAGGTTGCCGCAGGCGTCAGCTACGCGTACTCATGGGGGGAGCTCTCTCTCATGTGGCGCTATCTCTCCTATGAGATGAAGTCGGGAAGAAGCATCCAGGATCTGGATTTCAACGGACCCATGCTTGGCGCGACTTTTCGATGGTGAAAACGCCCCGGCGCGTTGGCAGCTGGATGCCACGGCCCCGTAACCATGATGGAGTACTCGTGACGACGCCTTTCCCTGCTCTGGGCCACACCCGCCGCGATGTCCGCTGGCCGAGGCTCGTCCTCGTCACTGCGGTGGCTGCAGCCTGCTCGATGTCGGGCGTGCGTGCGCAGGCTCCGTCCGCCAGCGCGGTGGCGGTAGCGGCGATCCCTGCCGAGACTCTCGAAAAGCTCGTCGGCCGGATTGCGCTGTATCCGGACGACCTGGTTGCCATCATCCTGCCCGCAGCGACAAACCCGCTGCAGGTCGTGCAAGCCGATCGCTTTCTCGAGAAGCGCAAGGCCAATCCGAAGGCGCCGGTCGACGAAAAGTCGGACGACGCGATCAAGTCGCTTCTGAACTACCCCGAGGTCGTCAAGGCCATGAGCGGCGATCTCGACTGGACCGCGGCACTCGGGGAGGCCGTCGTGGCCGACCAGGGCGGCGTACTCGAAGCAGTGCAGGCCTTTCGCCGCAAGACGCAGTCGGCCGGCAACCTGAAGACCGACGCCAAGCAGGTCGTCGTGGTCGAGAAAGAGGTCATCAAGATCGTCCCTGCTGATCCGCAGGTGATCTACGTGCCTCAATACAACCCGACAACGGTGGTTGTCACCGGCGGCTACTCGGCGTGGGGCTACTACCCTTCGCCGTATCCGGTGTACTACTACCCGTACCCACCCGGCGCAGCGTTCGCCACCGGTCTGGTCTGGGGCGCGGCCATCAGTTCGGCATGGAACGGAAACCACTACGCCGCCCACTACGGCAGCAACGCCAGTATCAATGTCAATCGCAACGTGAACGTCAACACCGGCAACATCAACACCGGCAACGTGAACGTCAATCGGTCCGCCGCAGTTGCAGGCGGATCCACTCAATGGAAGTCCGGCAAGCAGCCGGGCCAGGTCAGCGGCACGGTCGGCACGACCCGCCCGGCACGTGCCGGTGACGCCCGTACGGCAGGTGCTGCCGCCGGGTCCACGGTTGCGGCGCGACCCTCCACCCAGGTTGCCGCCGCAGGTACTGGTGGCGGCGCGTCGCGGTACCAGCCAAGCAACATCAGCACCGGCAGTGGCGCCTTCGAAGGTTACGGTTCGGGTCGCCAGGCGCAGATGGACAGCTCGCGCGGTGCCGCAAGCCGCAGCGCATCGATGCCCGACCGCGGCACGCGCCAGGGGCGCGCCGGTGTAGGGCGAGGCGGTCGATAGGAGCGCGAAGTGACGACACACATGAACTTCTTCTCCTCACTGGCGGCCAAGGCGCGCCGTCCCGCACTCCTGCTGGCCTTGCTGCTGGTCCTGCCGCTGGCCTCCGCCGCTGCGGAACAGCAGACCTTTGCCACACCCGAATCCGCTGTGGATGCGCTGGTCGCGGCGCTGAAGTCGAACAACGAACCGGCCCTGGTGGCCATCGTCGGCGAAAAACACAAGAGCCTGGTCAGCACTGGCGACCCTGCGAGCGACGCCGTCTGGCGTGCGCAAGCCGTCACGCAGCTGGAGACGTTTCGCGTTCTGGATGACAACGTTCCCGATCGCCGCGTGCTGCTGATGGGTACCCAGGCGTGGCCGTTGCCAATTCCGCTGCTGCGGCAAGGAAGCAACTGGCGTTTCGCCACCGAGCAGGGATTCGAGGAGATTCTTAACCGGCGCATCGGCGGCAACGAGCGCAGTGCCATCGCCGTGCTGCACGCATACCTCGACGCGCAAAGAGAGTACGCATCGCTCGACCGCGATGGCGACGGAGTGCTTCAGTATGCGCAGAAGATCCGCAGCACGCCGGGCAAGTACGACGGCTTGTACTGGCCTTCAGATGCAGCGAACGGGGCGGAAGACAGTCCCTTCGGCCCGCTCATCGCGGACAGCGCGGCATACCTTGCCGGCCACAAGAAGGGCGACCCTTTCCGCGGGTATCACTTCCGAATCCTCACCCGCCAAGGCAAGAGCGCGCCGGGCGGCGCATACAGCTATGTGATCAACGGACGCATGCTCGCGGGCTTTGCGATGGTCGCATACCCGAACGCCTACGGTGAGAGCGGCGTGATGACCTTCCTTGTCAACCACAACGGCAGGGTCTACGAGAAGAACCTCGGCAAGAACACAAGCCGCATTGCCCCAAGCCTGACCGCTTTCGATCCGGGCGCCGGATGGAAAGAAACGCCCCCGTGAGGGGTCGTCTGCCGAGCTTCGCAACCCCAACCACAAACCCCACTCTCATTGGAGAAACCAACATGAAGCACCAACCGCTCCTGATCGCTGCCGCGCTGCTTGCTGCGCTTTCAACTCCCGTCATCGCGCAGCCGAAAGACACCTCGGAAACGGTGACCCAAACGTCGCCCGGCAAGGGGACGATGACCCGCACACGAACTGTCGTCGCCACCGTGACCGAGGTTGACGCACCGAAGCGCCACGTGACGCTCAAAGGTCCTCAAGGCAACCTGTTCCCGCTGAGGGTCGGGCCGGACGTTCGCAACCTGGAGCAGGTCAAGGTCGGCGATCGGGTCGCCGTCCGCTACGAAGAAGCCTTGTCGCTCACGCTGAAGAAGGGCGGCAAGGAGCTGCGCAGTGCGCGTGAGACCACCGGCGGCGCGCGCGCAGCGGCAGGCGAACGCCCCGGGGGCGTGATCGCGGACCAGGTCGAGGTGACTGCCGATGTGGTCGCCGTCAATCCGAAGAGGCAGACCGTCACGTTGCGCGGGCCGGAACAAACGGTCGATCTGTGGGTGCAGGATCCCAAGCAGCTCAAGCTGGTCAAGGTCGGTGATCAGGTAGAGGCGGTGTACACGCAGGCGTTGGCACTCTCCGTCGAGGCCGCGCCTTCGGCCCAGAAGTAGCCTGAGCTTGCAGTGACGACCGAAAAGGCGACACCGGTCATCGCGCCCGCGGCGGGAGCCCGCGCCACGGTTCGCGATTGGTGGGAGGGTCTCCACCATCCCTCGAGCTCCGAGGTGAAGAGCATCGACGAGATGTCGTCGAACGAGTTGGCGGAGATGCGGACCGAGCTCGCAACGCAGCGGACCGTGATGGCGGCCGACCGCTCGCTGATGGCGTGGGTACGCACGGCGTTGTCCATGATCAGCTTCGGCTTCACGATCTACAAACTCCTTCAGGGCTTTGAGCAAAAAGGGGTAGACCTCGGCGATGCCAGCAGCCCGCGCGTCATGGGCCTTTTCCTGACCGGGCTGGGCACCGTGGCCATGGTGATGGGTTTGCTGGAGTACTGGCACAGGATCAAGAGCCTGCACGGAACTCGCCGGGTCCGCGTCCTGCAGCCCTCGTTCGTCATGGCATTGATCATGTCGGTGACGGGTCTGTTCCTGTTCATCGGCATCATCTCGAAGCTGCTCTGAGCACACCATGGAAGCCAGCCAAGCCGTCGAAACAGGAGCCGCGGCGTTCCTGTTCGCGGCCGTTTTCCTGGCGGGCGGACGTGTGCATCCGTTTCGCTCGATCGTGCGGGACCGTCGCAGCGTCATCTCGTTCAGCGCCGGCATGGCCATGGCGTACGTGTTCGTGCATGTCATGCCCGAGCTGGCAGCAGCGCGCCGCAGCTTCAAGGCGTCGGTGAACATGCATCTGCGATACGAAGGCATGGCGATCTACTTCTTCGCGCTGGTGGGTTTTCTGGTGTTCTACGGTCTGGACCACCTGCGAAAACGCCTGCCCGAGCCCGCCGAGGCGGCCAACGGGGCAAAGGGCTTCAGACTCCACCTGGCCGGTTTTGCGGCCTATGCCTGGCTGGTGGCGTATCTGCTGGTGCACAACCTCGAAGAGACCGCCGTTTCGACCGCGTTGTACGCGGTGGCCATCGCGTTTCATTTCCTCGCCGTCGACCATGCACTGCGCCACGAGCACGGTGCCGTCTACGAACGCGTGGGCCGCTTCGTGCTGGCCGGCATGTGCGTGCTCGGATGGGTCGCGGGCCAGCTCTTTGCGCTGCCGCACCACGTGGTGGCGCCATTGGTGGCTTTTCTTTCCGGGGCCATCATCATGAACAGCACCATCATGGAACTGCCTTCCGAATCGGACGGGCGATTCCTCCCGTTCGTAACCGGCGGACTCGTCTACGGATTGATCCTGTTGCCCTTGGGGTGACCCCACAAACGGAGGTAGCTCGAAATGGACGAAATCTGGATGCGTGTCATGGAGAACATGTCGGACCGCGTCTCCGGACCGATGAAGTTCAGGTTTGTTCTGCAGCCGGCGATGGCGGTGATCTTCGCCACCATCGCCGGCTTGAAGGACGCCAAGGCGGGCAATCCACCGTACTTCTGGGGCCTGCTAACCCATCCGGCAACCCGCGGCGACATGCTCAAGGACGGCTGGAAGAGCGTCGGCAAGGTGTTCATGCTCGCCATCGCGCTCGATGTGATCTACCAGATCATGGTGCTTCGCACTGTGTACCCAGGAGAAACGATCGTCGTCGCATTTCTTCTGGCGATCGTCCCCTACCTCATCTTGCGTGGGCTGGTCACTCGCCTCGCTTCCAGGCAGTGATCGGAGATCCAAAATGGAAACAACATCTGCGCTCAACTATCACCTGTTGGCCAAGCCCGCAGGCGCGGCCTGCAACCTTGGCTGCAAGTACTGCTTCTTCCTGTCCAAGGAAAACCTCTATCCGGCCCGCGAGAGCCCGCTGATGAACGAGGGCACGCTGGACGCCTACCTCCGGCAGCTGATGGAATCGTCCGCCGGCCCGCAGGTCGATGTTGCCTGGCAGGGCGGCGAGCCGATGCTGCGCGGGCTGGACTTCTACAAGCGCTCGGTGCAGTTGGCCGAGCGGTACCGAAAGCCGCACCAGCGCATCCTGCACACGATGCAAACCAATGGCACGCTGGTCGACGACGAGTGGGCCGCCTTCTTCAAGGCGAACAACTTTCTGGTGGGCTTGAGCGTGGACGGGCCGCGTGCGCTGCACGACGCCTACCGGATCAACAAGAAGGGTGAAGGCAGCTTCGATGATGTGATCCGCGGCTGGAACTGCCTGCGCAAGCACGAAGTCGACGTCAACATCCTGTGCACGATCCATGCGGCCAACGCCGATCACCCACTCGAGGTCTACCGGTTCTTTCGCGACGAATTGCAGGCGCAGTACATCCAGCTGATCCCAATCGTCGAGCGCGCGACTGCCCACACGATCGCGTTCGCGAACCGCGGCTGGGGTGGGCACAAAGGCACCGACCGGCCGCTGTACAAGCAGGAAGGTAACCTGGCAACCGACCGCACGGTCAAAGCCGAACAGTTCGGGAAGTTCCTCACCAGCATCTTCGACGAATGGGTGCAGCGCGACGTGGGCAAGGTGTATGTGACGACCTTCGACGTCGCCCTGGGCAGCTGGATGGGGCAGCACAATTCCTGCGTCGTCTCGCCGACCTGCGGCGGTTCGTTGACCATGGAGCACAACGGCGACGTCTACTCGTGCGACCACTACGTCGAGCCCGATCACCTGATCGGCAACATCAACACCGCGCCGCTCAAGACGCTCGTCTCTTCCGAGAAGCAGCGCCGCTTCGGCCAGAACAAGTACGACACGCTGCCGGCCTACTGCAAGGAATGTCCGGTGCTCTTCGCATGCTATGGCGAATGCCCGCGCAACCGCTTCATCAAGACGCCCGACGGCGAGGACGGGTTGAACTACCTGTGCGCCGGGTACAGGGCCTTCTTCATGCACATCGACAAGCCGATGAAGGCCATGGCGAACCTGATTCGACAGGGCCACTATGCCGACGAGATCATGACGCAGCAGAACGCTGCATGAGGCAACCAAATCACCGATCCCACATTCCACTGGAGAGAACATCATGGCTGAACAGGACACGATTCAACGCTCGATACTTCCTATCCCGGATCAACTTCGAGTGGGCTTGACTACCTACGACGCGAAGGATCCGGACACCAGGTTCCTTCCGATCCGGGATGTGCGGCCTCCGAAGGGCGCACCCAACGTGCTGGTCATCCTCATCGACGACGTGGGCTATGGCGCTGCCAGTGTCTTCGGTGGGCCGTGCCACACTCCCAATTTCGAGAAGCTCGCCGCAGGCGGGTTGAAGTACACGCGCTTCCATACCACCGCGCTGTGCTCGCCCACGCGGCAAGCGCTCCTGACCGGCCGAAACCATCACTCGGTCGGCATGGGCGGCATCACCGAGATCGCGACCGGCGCTCCCGGCTACAGCTCCGTACTCCCGAACAACAAGGCCCCGCTGGCGATGACGCTCAAGCTCAACGGCTATTCAACGGCGCAGTTCGGCAAATGCCACGAGGTGCCGGTCTGGCAGACCAGTCCGGCGGGACCATTCAATGCGTGGCCCACCGGCGGTGGTGGCTTCGAGTATTTCTATGGCTTCATCGGCGGCGAGAACAACCAATGGGATCCGGCCCTGTATGAAGGCACGACCGCGATCGAGCCCCCCAAGACACCGGCCGAGGGTTACCACCTCACTGAAGACCTGACCGACAAGGCGATCAACTGGGCGCGCCAGCAGAAGGCCCTGATGGCCGACAAGCCGTTCTTCATGTACTTCGCGCCCGGCGCCACGCACGCGCCCCACCACGTACCGAAGGAGTGGATCGACAAGTACAAGGGCAAGTTCGCCCACGGCTGGGACAAGCAGCGCGAGATCACGTTCAGGAAGCAGAAGGAACTGGGCGTCATTGCCGCCAATGCCGTGCTCACTCCGCGCCACAAGGAAATTCCCGCCTGGGAGGAGATGGATCCCAAGCTCAAGCCCGCGCTGGAGCGCGAGATGGAGGTGTACGCCGCCTTCATGGAGCACACCGACTATCACGTCGGACGGCTGATCGATGCGCTTGGCCCCGTCATCGACGACACGCTCATCTATCTCATCGTCGGCGACAACGGTGCTTCCGCAGAAGGCACGATCCAGGGCGCCTTCAACGAGATGGCCAACTTCAATGGCATGGCCGCGCTGGAGACGCCCGAGTTCATGATGTCCAAGCTGGACGAATTCGGCGGCGAACACTCCTACGGGCACTACGCCGTGGGCTGGGCGTGGGCGATGAATTCGCCTTACCAATGGACCAAGCAGGTGGCTTCCCACTGGGGCGGCACCCGCAATGGCATCGTCGTGCACTGGCCCAACGGGATCAAGGAAAAAGGTGGCACGCGCAACCAGTTCAGCCATGTCATCGACCTCGCGCCGACAGTGCTGGAGGCCGCAGGCATCCCCCAACCCACGGTGGTCAACGGCGTGATGCAAAGCCCGTACGAGGGCACCAGCATGCTCTACAGCTTCAACGACGCGCAGGCTGCCGAGCGCCACGAGACACAGTACTTCGAGATGTTCTGCAACAGGGGCATCTACCACAAGGGCTGGAGCGCGGTGACGAAGCACCGGACGCCGTGGGTCATGCTCGGTCAGAAGACGGCGGCCTTCGATGACGACGTCTGGGAGCTCTATGACGGCAGCAAGGACTGGACGCAGGCAAAGGATCTCTCGAAAGACAATGCGGACAAGCTGCACGAGTTGCAGCGCCTGTGGTTGATCGAAGCGGTGAAGTACAACGTGCTTCCGCTGGATGACCGAGGCGTCGAGCGCTTCGACGCAGCACTTTCCGGTCGGCCCACGTTGGTCAGGGGCAATTCGCAAATGCTGTTCTCCGGCATGGGACGTCTTTCGGAGAACAGCGTGGTCAACATCAAGAACAAGTCCTTCTCAGTCACCGCTGACCTGGAGGTGGCAGCCGGGGGCGCCGAGGGAGTGATCATCGCCCAGGGTGGCCGCTTCGGCGGCTGGAGCCTGTACGCCAGAGGCGGCAAGGCCAAGTTTGTCTACAACGTGCTGGGCATCAAGGCGTTCGACATCGAAGCCACCAAGCCCATTCCGGCTGGGAAGACGCAGGTGCGAATGGAGTTCGCTTATGACGGCGGCGGCATGGCCAAGGGCGGCACTGTCACGCTCTACTGCGACGGCAAGGAAGTCGGCAACGGCCGCGTCGAGCAGACGCAGCCGTTGATCTTCTCGGCGGACGAGACGACCGACATCGGCTACGAGTCGGGTACGTCCGTCAGCCCCGATTACACGGCCCACGGCAGCAGGTTCAACGGCAAGATCAACTGGGTGCAGATCGACCTGGGCAAGGATGCCGCGGACGCGGACCACTTCATCGACCATGAGGAGCGCGTGCGCGTGGTCATGGCGCGGCAATAGCAGCGTACTGTCGGCACCGGGTGCTGGCGGTCTACTGCCCTAAAGGGAAGGTGCGCAAGGTCCGCTTCGGCAGTAGCCTTCGCGATGCAGACAAACGCCTCGCATTCTGCTGGCGCGAGATGCCGCCTCCAAGCAACACCGAGTCGGAAGCGTCCATGAGTGCAACTCGGACGAGTTGCCTGTCCGCTGATCCGATTCATCACTGAGGAGTTACGCAACCATGAAGACCCCCACACTGACCGAGCAGGACGCCTACGAGATCGGGATCGAGGCGTACACCTACCTTTACCCACTGGTCCTGATGGACGCAACGCGGCGACAGGCCACAAACGTTGAAGCAGGCAAGGCGTTCGGGCGCGGACCGATGAACCTGTTCACGCACGTCCCCACATTTCCCCCCGCCGAGTTTCGCGATGTCGTGCGGCCGAACTTCGACACCTTGTACTCGGTCGCCTGGCTGGACCTCACCAAGGAACCGATGGTGGTCGCAACCCCGGACACGCAGGGGCGCTTCTACATGTTGCCGATGCTCGATATGTGGACGGACATATTTGCCTGTCCCGGCAAGCGCACGACCGGCACCAGCGAGGGTCGCTTCGCGCTCGTGCCGCCCGGCTGGCAGGGCAAGCTTCCCGAGGGGGTCCAGCGCATCGATGCACCGACGTCGTACGTCTGGATCATCGGGCGCACCCAGACCAACGGACCCAGGGACTACGACGCCGTTCATCAAGTGCAGCAAGGCTACACGATCACACCCCTTTCACAGCTGGGCAAGCCTGCGCAGCCGGTCGCGGCCAAGGTCGATTCGACGGTGGACATGAAGACACCCCCGATGACGCAGGTCGACACCATGCCCGTGGACAGATACTTCTCCTATGCAGCGGAACTGATGAAGGCGAACCCGCCGCACATCACAGACCAACCGATCGTCGCGCGGATGCGGCAGATCGGAATCGAGCCGGGAAAGTCGTTTGCCTTCTCGGAGGCCGATCCGGTTGTCCAGCAGGCCTTGAAGCGCGCAGCTCCAGATGCTTTGAAAGCCATGCGGGCGAAGCTCCCGACGCTTGCTCGCGTCGTGAACGGCTGGCAGATGAACACCGACACGGTGGGCGTGTATGGGAACTACTACCTCAAGCGAGCCGTTGTCGCGTTGGTCGGTCTCGGCGCCAATCTGCCGGAAGACGCCGTCTACCCGCTGAACATCAGCGATGCCGATGGCAAGCCGCTGACGGGTGCGAACAAGTACGTCCAGCACTTCACCAAGGACGAGATTCCCCCTGCGAAGGCATTCTGGTCGGTGACGCTGTATGACAAGGATGGGTTCCCATCGGCCAACGAGCTGAAGCGAAACGCCATCGGCGATCGCGATGCCCTCAAGTACAACGCGGATGGATCGCTGGATCTCTACATTCAGCACGCGTCGCCTGGGGCTGACAAGGAATCGAACTGGCTGCCGGCACCGGCAGGAGACTTCAACCTGACCATGCGCGTGTATTCACCCAAGAGCCAGGTTCTCGACGGACAGTGGGCGCCGCCGGCGGTGAATCGACTTGCGTAGCTCGGCGAGTGCGCCTCGGTCGGGCCACAAGGTCAGCCGGATGCTCGACAACGATTGACTTTCTCCCTCTTAGGGGCGCGCAATCCGAAGACGCCGGCGTGCATCCTTCGTGCCGCGCGCTTGGCGCTCAATGGAATCGGCGTGCCGCATCCGCGATCGGATCCCGAACACAACCTCAACGCCGGGGCACCGAGGACCGCACCAACCTACTGGTGACGCATCAGCGCGTCGACACCTGCTGCAGTAGCCAAGCCGCGGGTCGGCGGGTCGATCACGCCTGCTCGCTTACAAGCTCATCCACGACAACTGCGTGCTCGCCGACAGCATCTGGATCTCGGGACGGCCGCGCCGATCCAAAAGCGGTTCAACAAGAAGCTCAGCATCTACGAGGTGCGGAGCCTGCTTGCGAGCTACGTGCGCAAGTGAGCTGCGCCATGCAGGGCTGACGTGGCCCGGTCATGCTGCTTAGCTCCGCGCGAGTCCGGAATGCACGCGGTCCTGCTCGGACCGGCGAAGCAGATCGAGTGCCACGTCGACGATCATGTCCTCCTGGCCGCCCACCATCTTGCGTGCGCCCAGTTCAACAAGGATGTCCACGGTCTTGAGGCCGTACTTCTGCGCGGCCGCCTCGGCATGACGCAGGAAGCTCGAATAGACGCCTGCGTAGCCGAGCGCCAGCGTCTCGCGATCGACGCGCACCGGCCGGTCCTGCAGCGGGCGCACCAGGTCGTCGGCCGCATCCATCAGCTTGTAAAGATCGGTGCCGTGGCGCCAGCCTTGGCGCTCGGCCGCCGCGATGAACACCTCGAGCGGCGCATTGCCGGCCCCGGCGCCCATGCCGGCCAGGCTGGCATCGACGCGGTCGCAGCCCTCTTCCACGGCCACGATCGAGTTCGCCACGCCGAGGCTCAGGTTGTGGTGCGCGTGGATGCCGGTCTGCGTGTCGGCGCTCAGCACCTCCTTGAACGCGCGGAAACGGTGCCGCACGTCGTCCATGCCGAGCGCGCCGCCGGAGTCGACGACGTAGACGCAGCTCGCGCCGTAGCTTTCCATCAACAGCGCCTGCTCGGCCAGCTTTCTCGGCGTGGTCATGTGGCTCATCATCAGGAAGCCCACCGGCTCCATGCCGAGCTCGCGCGCGTATTCCAGGTGCTGGCGGGACACGTCGGCCTCGGTGCAGTGGGTGGCGACGCGCACAACGCGCGCGCCTGCGTCGTAGGCATTGCGCAGGTCATGCGTGGTGCCGATGCCGGGCAGCAGCAGGGTGGCGACCTTCGCGCTCCTGACCGTCTCGGCCACTGCGGCGATCCACTCGACATCGGTGTGCGCGCCGAAGCCGTAGTTGAAGCTGGAGCCTTCGAGCCCGTCGCCGTGCGCGACCTCGATGCTGTCGACACCTGCGGCATCGAGCGCCGCGGCGATCGCCTTGACCTGCGCGATGCCGTACTGGTGACGAACGGCATGGCTGCCGTCACGCAGGGTCACGTCGCTGATGTAGAGCTCTTGGGCCGGTTTCATGCAAGCTCCTTCAGCCCGCGGGCGATTCCGCCGGCGATGCGCCGTTGCGCCATCAGTTCCGCGCAGGCGAGCGCGGCCGAGGTCATGATGTCTAGGTTGCCGGCAAAAGCGGGCAGGTAGTGCGCGGCGCCTTCGACCTCGAGGTACACCGAGGTCTTGAGGCCGTGCCGCAAGCCGAGCCCGGGGATGTTGAGCGGCCGGTCGGCCGGAATCGGGTCGAACTGCACGCGCTGCTTCAGGCGATAGCCCGGTACATAAGCCTGCACGCTCGCGACCATGCGGGCGATGCTGGCTTCCACCGCCGCCTGCTCGGCCGCTTCGGACAGGACGAAAACCGTGTCGCGCATGATCAGCGGCGGCTCGGCCGGGTTCAGCACGATGATCGCCTTGCCCCGCTCTGCCCCGCCGAGCTTCTCGATCGCGGCCCGGGTCGTTTCGGTGAACTCGTCGATGTTGGCGCGCGTGCCGGGGCCGGCGCTTCGGCTGGAGATCGAGGCCACGATCTCGGCGTAGTGCACCTTGGCGACGCGCGACACGGCCGCCACCATCGGGATGGTCGCCTGCCCGCCGCAGGTCACCATGTTAATGTTGCCGGCGTCCTCCGCATCGAGGTTGATCGCCGGGATCACGTAGGGGCCGATCGCAGCAGGCGTCAGGTCGATGACCTGCACGCCATGGGCCTGCAGCACCTCGTCGTGATGCTTGTGGGCAGCCGCCGAGGTGGCATCGAACACGATGTCGATGTCGCGGAAAACGCCGAGCTTCACCAGCCCTTCGATGCCTTCCGACGTGGTGGCGATGCCGAAGCGCTCGGCGCGCGCCAGGCCGTCGGAGCTCGGGTCCACGCCCACCATCGCACCCATCTCCAGGTGCTTGCCGTTGCGCATGACCTTGATCATCAGGTCGGTGCCGATGTTGCCCGGGCCGATGATCGCGACCTTCAGTTTGTTCGTCACTTTGCTTCCTTCTCTCGAATGTCCGAGACGACCTGCCCTCCGCGTCCCCAATGGCCTGCGGGGTACTCGTGGAGCAGGACCCGCACTGCGTCGACCGGCAATTCGAGGCTGTCCGCCATGGCACGCGAAACACTCTCTATCAGCCGGCGCTTCTTGTCGGGGCTGCGCCCCTCGATGATCTTGATCAGGGCAATGGGCATGGGTCACTCCTCGACGTGGAAGGCTGCGGTTCCGAGGCGCTCCATCTCGATCGAGACGTACTGGCCCGGCCTGATCCATTCGGCCGGCGTGGCACCGCCGGCCATCACCACCCAGCCGGCCTGCAGCGGCTCCCCGGCCGCAGCCGACAAGCGCGCCGCGGCGACCAGCGAGCGCAGCGGATGGCCTAGGATGGCGGCGGTGGAGCCGACCTGCACCATGCGGCCGTCAATGCTCATCGCGAGGCCCAGGTTGCCGAAATCCTGCTGCGGGTCGCTCCATGCGCCGATCACGAAGCCGCTCGACGAGGCGTTGTCGGCGATCACGTCCGGCAGGCTGAACTTGAAGTCCTGGTAGCGCGAGTCGATGATCTCGAGCGCCGGTGCCACAGCCTCGACGGCGGCGAGCGCCTCGACCAGCGTGGCGTCGCCCACCAAAGGTTTCTTCAGCACGAAGGCCAGTTCCGGCTCGACGCGCGGATGCACGAAGCGCGCGAACTTCAAGGACGCGCCCTCCTCCACCTGCATGCCGCTCGACAGGCGTCCCCAGATGACGTCGTCGATGCCCATCTGGACCATCTTGGCGCGGCTGGTGAAGCCCATCTTCACGCCGACGCGGCGCTCGCCGCGCTCCAGGCGCCGCTGGATCGACGCCGACTGGATCGCGTAGGCATCGGCCAGCGAGAGCTCGCCATGGGGGTCGATCTGCGGCACTGCCTTGGCGTGGCGGGCCGCGTCGTCGAGCAGGTGTGCGAATTCGTGGGCCTGGCTCATTGCGATTCCTTTGCGGCCGCAGCGGCTTCGAACACGGCCTTGACGTTCCCGAGGCCGTTGATGCGGGTTTCGAACACGTCGCCGGGCGCGACGGGCACCATCGGGCCGAGTGCGCCGGACAGCACCAGGTCGCCCGCCCGCAGGGGCTGACCGAGCGCCGCCATGGTGCGGGCCAGCCACACCACCGCATTGACCGGGTGGCCCAGGCATGCCGCGCCCGCACCGACCGACACCGGCTCGCCGCGGCGGCCCATGACCATGCCGCACAGCCGAAGGTCCACGTCCCTGAGAAGCCGGGGGCTTCCACCCAGGACGAAGGCACCGGACGATGCGTTGTCCGCCACCGTGTCGACGAAGCGGATGTCCCAGCCCGCGATGCGGCTGCCCACGACCTCGATCGCGGGAAGGACGTGGTCCACGGCCTTGATCACGTCCGCGTGTCCGGGGTTGGCCATGTCGAGGTCACGGCCGAGAACGAACGCGATCTCCGCCTCGACCTTCGGCTGATCGAGTTGCTGCATGGGGATCGGCTCCGCGTCGCCGAAGCTCATGTCGTCGAAGAGGACGCCGAAATCCGGCTGATCGACGCCGAGCTGCGCCTGCACGGCGCGCGCCGTCAAGCCGATCTTGCGTCCGACCACGCGGCGGCCGCCGGCAAGCCTGCGTTCGGTGTTCATTCGTTGGATGGCGTAGGCATCCGCAGCATCCAGGCCGGGATAGCTCGCTCTCAAGGGCTGCATGTAGCGGCCGGTCCTGGCAGCGTCCCACAGGGCGGCGGCGGCTTCAGCCAGGATGGCTGTTTCGGAAGGCATGGGTTCTCCTTGCCCGCGCGCGGCGGGCAGATTGAAAAATTCGATGATGGGGTGCCGGCAGACGCGTCCGCCGGCAACGGTGCTAGAGGGCGCGGTCCTTCAGGCCGACCTTGCCGTAGATCTCGTTCACGTGCTTCTTCACGCTCTCGGGCGTCGTATCGTCGACCGGCATGTGCGCCCAGCCGACCTTCGCGCGCGCGTACTTGCCGATTTCTTCGTCCTGGTCGCCCGTCGCTCCGCTGATGCCGTAGGCGCCGACCATGTCGTTGCCCTTGAACACCGGCGCGCAGCCACCGGAGGCCACCACCTGGCCATTGGTGAAGACCGACGCGTTCGCGAGCATTTGCGGGTTGCGCTCCTTGAACCATTGCTGAATGACCAGGCCGTCGCTGAAACGCGGGCTCATCGAACGAAAGGCGGCGACGGTGAAGGCCTTTGCACGCGCCGTGTCCGGCGTGATGAAGCCCGCGTCATCCATGCGCTCGAGCGCGATCAGGTGGCCTTCGGGCCCGACGATCGCCACGGTGATCGGCACCCCCATCTCGGCAGCCTTCTCGGTCACGGCAGCAATGAACTCGCGGCACTCGGTAGCGCGCAGTTTGGACATTTCGGTATTCCTTTCTGAAAACTGTTTCACTCACTCGGGCTTGATGCCCGTGGTCTGAACGAACTTCGACCAGCGCGCCGTCTCGCTGCGCAGGAAGCGGGACATCTCCTCGTCGCTGGTCTTGAGAACGTCGATGGCCTGGGCCTTGTAGATCGCCTGGATCTCGGCCGAATCGAGCGCCGCGTGGGCGGCCGTGCGCAGCTTGGCCGCTACGCCAGGCGGCGTCTGGGCGGGAGCCACCAGGCCCATCCACACCGAGGTGTCGAAGCCCTTCAGCCCCAGCTCGTCGAGCGTGTGCAGGTCCGGCGCACTCGAGGTCCTGCGCGGGCTGGTAACGGCCAGCGCCACCAGCTTTTTCGCGCGCACGTGCGGCAGCACGGTCGAAGCCGGCGCGAACATGAGCTGCACCTGGCCGCCGAGCAGGTCCGTGACCGCGGGCGTGCTCCCCTTGTACGGGACGTGAACCATCTTGACATCGGCCATCTGCGCGAACCGCTCGCCCGAGAGGTGGGGCGAAGTCCCGATGCCGGACGACGCATAGGCCAGCGAGCCCGGCCTGGCCTTGGCGAGCTCGATGAGTTCGGCCACGGTCATGACCCTCAGCGAGGGATGAACCACCAGGACGTTGGGCACGTTGCCGATTAGCGTGATGGGCTTGAACTCCTTCAGCGGATCGACCGCATTGGCGCCCGGGAATGCAGCGTTGATGACGTTGGCGATCGTGATCGCGAAGACGGTGTAGCCATCGGGCTGCGCCGTGGCCACGGCCTTGGCGGCGATGTTGCTGCCGGCGCCGGGCTTGTTGTCCACGATGAAGGGCTGGCCCAGGCGCCTGGCCATCTGCTCCGAGACGGCGCGCACCGCCACGTCTGTCGCGGTGCCGGGCGGGAAGCCGACCAGCACCTTGACGGGCGAGGCCGGATAAGCAGGCTGCGCCGAGGTCCATGACGGCAAGGCGGCGGCAGCAAGTGCGGGCACGGCGGCGAGGAGTTCACGGCGTTTCATGTCTCGGGTCTTTCTGTGAAGGTGCAGGCTGGGTCTCCATCGGCCTGCATGCGGCAATTAGAAGATGCAAGAGGCTATGTTTCAATCGAGACTTTCCAATCGAATGAGTGGCTGCGCTCATGAATGTGACTCTCCGCCAGCTTCGGGCCTTCGTGCTGGTCGCACGGCTCGGCAACTTCACCCGTGCCGCACAGGCCATGCATGTCACGCAGTCGGCCCTCAGCCTGCTCGTGCGCGAACTCGAGGGTGCCATCGACAGCCGGCTGTTCGACCGCACCACGCGCGCCGTCGCCCTGACGGCTGCAGGCAGCGACTTCTTTCCGCGCGCGGAACGGGTGCTGGCCGAGCTCGAGTCCGCGCTCGCGGGCGTCGACAAGCTGGTGGCAAGGGAAGGCGGACGCGTGGTGGTGGCTGCGCCGCTGGTCCTGTCGAGCACCTACCTCCCGCCGATCCTGGCGGCCTTCGGCGCGAAGTACCCCGGCATCGAGGTCGTGCTGCAGGACACGCTGCCCAACCAGGTGTTGCCGCTGGTGCGCGGCGGGGCGGCCGACGTCGGTATCGGCACCTTCGCCTCGGACGAAGCCGACATCCAGCGCACGCTGCTGTTCTCGGAAGCGATGGCGGCCGCCTTTCCGGCCGGGCATGCGTTCGCGCGCCTGAAGCAGCTGACCTGGGCGGATGTCGCGCAGGAGCCGGTGCTTGCATTGAGCCGCGGGAGCGTGTTTCGCGACCTCACCGAAGCAGGCTTTGCGGCGGCCGGGCTGATGCTGAAGCCCGCGAGAGAGGCCAACTATGCGGGCTCGCTCATCGGGATGGTGGACGCCGGGCTTGGCGTCGCGATCCTTCCCGGCTATGCAGTGAAGCTGGCGGACCCGGCGCGGATCGCATGGCGCCGCGTGGAAAACCCGCTGATCGACCGCGAGGTCGCGCTGGTGCAGCGAGCAGGCGTTTCGCTCTCCCACGCTGCACAAGGCTTCGTCGACTTCATCATCGCGCCACGGGCAGCGCAGCAAGCAGCGCCGGCGAGGCGGGTACGAAGCAAGGTGCTTTAGGATGCGGAGCGTCGAGCCTTGATAGTGCGGGGTTCGCAGGCCCGGTGCCGTGGAAACGTCCGGTGCCCCAGCGCTGGGTTTCTCCCCATCGGCCTCTTCAAGCGCTGGCGCCAGCCACTAGGACTGCTACCTAAAACGCATGCCGGATGCCGAGGTCGTACCCACTCGAGGCTTTCGGCGTGAACACACTCGTGTTGATGAACGCCGGCCCGCCCACCGTCAGCGCCGCCCCATTCCTGTTGCTGACGCGAGCCACGGTTGCATAGAGTGCCGTGCGCTTGCTGAGGTTGTGCACGTAGCCGAGGCTCACCTTGCTGCCCTTCGGCTCGGGCACCTGGCCCAAGGCCGCCGCATCCATGTCGTACTTGACGCGCGAATAGGCGGCTCGAATAAGGCCCGCTCCCACCAGGACCGTCGCGCCGATCAAATAGCCTTTGAGATCGGTGTCGGGCAGTGCGATCAGCCGTGAGACCGTGTAGTCGCGCGTCCTGCTGACGCGGGACAGTTCACCGAAAAGCTTCATGAAGCCGAAGTCATACGATGCACCCAGATTGGCCGTCTTGACATCGTCGGTGGTGCCGGCGAAGTAGTCGTCAGCCGCCGTGCTGCTGCCGTAGGCGAGCGCAACGTCGAGGGGGCCGTTGGAATAGCCCAGCCGGCCGCCCACAAAGCGGCCAGCGCGCGTTCTTGCGACCGCACCGCTGTTGAGCTGCCCTGTGAGCGGGTTCACCCCCTGCGGCGTCGCGGTGCCCGGGTCGTAGCTGTCGTTCTCGTGCAGTGCATACATGAACTGGCCATAGAAGCCGCTCAGCCCGGCTGGCAGGAAGTAGCCGATCGAGTTGCTGACGCGCAGGTAGTTGGCGTTGCCAGGTACGCGTTCGACGACTGCATCCACTATGGAATCGTCGAGAACGAGACGTCGATCGCTCGACTGGAGGGCTCGCCGCTCGACGGCCTGAAGCGCAGCGGCGCCATCGACGCGCTGGCGGCCGTGCGCCTTCTCGCACCCATCGAGCTGCCCCGCGTGTTCGGACTCGGCTACAACTACGTCGCGCATTCCAAGGAGGTCGGGAAGGCGGTCCCGCAGTTGCCGGTGCTTTTCATGAAGCCGAGCACGACCGTCATCGGCCCGGACGAATCCATCGTCTACCCCGACGACGGACAGAACATCCATTTCGAGGGCGAGCTCACGGTCGTCATCGGCAAGCGGGCGCGCCACGTGTCCGAGGCGAACGCGCTGGACCATGTGTTCGGCTACACCTGCGGCAACGACGTGAGCGATCGGGTGCTGCAGCGCCGCGAAAGCGAGTTCGGCTGCCTGCTGGCGGGCAAGGGCTACGACACCTTCGCGCCGATGGGGCCGGTGATCGCCACCGGGCTGAACCCTTCCAGGCTCGGGATCGTCACGCGAGTCAACGGCGCCGTGCGCCAGAACGGCACGACCGCGGACCTTCTCTTCTCCGTGCCGGCCATCATTTCCTACCTCAGCCGGTACATGACCCTGCTGCCGGGCGACATGATCATGACCGGCACACCCGCGGGCGTCGGCCCGATCCAGGTGGGCCACACCATCGAAGTCGAGATCGAGGGCATCGGCATCCTGCGCAACGATGTCGTGGCGGAGGACCGCGGCAGCGCGCCGCGCTGATCGCGAGCGGCCGGTCCCGCGGCCGGCCGAAAAGCGCTTCGGCTCCGTCATCGCCATCACCCCGCGGCGGTGGATGACTCAGCGCACCTGGTCCGCGATCCAGCGCAGGATGAAGTCGGCCACTTCCAGGTTGTTCCTGTCCTGCATCATCATGTGAGAGTTGCCCTTGAGGCCGACATCGGGCAGCCGCACCAGGGTCGCGCTGCCCCCTTCGAGCCTGTTGATCCGCTGGACCACGGCCTTGCGCGCCTCGTAGCGGGGCTGGCCCGTGAACACGGGAGCGTCGAGATGGTCCCCGAACAGTTCCAGCACGGGGACACCTCGATAGGCCGCGATTTGCGCTTCCGTGGGCGAGACCGACTGCGCGCCCTCGATGTTGACGACGGCCTTTACCAGTGCCGGGCGCAAGCCGACCAGGGCATCGGCAAAAGGCCCCGCGAGCGAGTGCACGACCACGATCGCGGGCCCGATATCGTCCAGCAGCGCCGCGAGCGCCTGCGGGGCCGTGGCCATGCCGCCTCCCTCGAGCATGGCCTCGGCGAAGGGCACTCCCTGCGAAGCGAATCGCGGAAATGCTTCGACAGGAAACTGGGTATCGGGGTACGCGGTCCCGTGCGACGGCCCGAAGCGAAAGAGAGGCCAGGCAAGCTCGGCCGTCACCATCAACACGCTGGCGGGCAATCCGGCGACGCTCTCCCCGGCCTTGGCTGCGTTGATGCCTGTCGCGTCGAAGCCGGAGCGCCCGCGCCCCGGCGTGTCGACCACGTAGACGGCATGCCCCTTGCGCGCGAGGTAGGTGGCCCAGCCCTCTCGTCCATCGGGCGTGGTCTCGTAGCTCATGCCGGTCAACCCGCCGCCATGCACCAGCACGATGGGGAGGGCGCTCGTCCTGTTGGCGGGAATGCGGTAGTGCACGTACATCTGATTGACCGTCACCGTTCCCGGCTTGACCGGGCCTGCCGGCGACACGCCCGGATGCTTCGAAGTGGAAGGCTTCCCGCTGACGAAGAACATGCCCTCGTCTGTGAGGTTCAAGGGCCCGCCGATCGAGGCGGCAGCGGCGGCCCCGATGCACCCGCAACCGAGCACGATCGCGCAGGCCGCGGCGGCGATCTTTCCGTTCATGTGAAGCATGAAGCGTCTCCGTTGTGATCTGGTGATGCACGCATTAGAGGTCCTCGAGTGGGGGCGCGTCCAACGAGGAAAGCGAATGGACTCATTGGCTCCGCTCATTGACGAGCCGTGCACGCCGGGCGGGGTTTGGTCAACGATCGCCCTCGGCTGCGCCGCAGACCTCCGCGACGAGCGAGCGGAACCATTGATGCGCAGGGTGAGCATGCAGCCGCTCATGCCAGACCAACTTGTACAGGAGCTTTTCCACCTCGAACGACAGGTCGCGTGTCACAAGCTTGTTCTTGACAATGAGCTTGCGAGCGTGGCCGTGGAGAAGGTCGCTGGGAACACAGACCAGCAGGTCGCTGTCGGCCACGATCCGCAGTGCGTCGGCGAAGCGATTGACGACTGCAACCACGCTGCGGCTGCGGCCATGCAGGCTGAGCCAGCTGTCGACGATGCCCATGTCCTGACCCGACGGCGAGACTAGCACATGCCGCGCTTCGGCAAACGCATCCAGGGACATCGCGCGGCCGAGCTCGTGCCCTCGCCTCATGACGCAGACGTAGCGGTCCGCGCGAAGACTCTGCACCTGGACGCTGTGGGGCAGCGCCGGAAACATCCCGACCGCGCAGTCCAGCGTGCCGCGTTCGATCGCCTTGAGGGAGCTGGCATTCGTGTGGTGGGCGAACGCGACACGCCGAAAGGAGAGGCTTCGCTCAGCTTCAGGGTGATGCCGGAGACCGCCTAGGATGCAAGGCTGTCGGTGACCGCGATGCGAAAGGTGGTGGCGTCCGCACGGGGATCGAAGTGCTGCGGCGCGATCGAGGCGCGCAGAACGGCCAGCGACCGATGGATCTCAGGCCACATCGCCATCATCCGAGCCGTCGGCCGAACGCCGTTGGCCACCTTGATGAACAAATCGTCGTTGGGCAGTTGGCGGGCGCGACGAAGCGCGTTGCTGACGGCGGGCTGGGTCATCGCGAGGCTGGCCGCCGCGCGTGTCACGTTGCGTTCGAGCATGACGGCTTACAGGATGGCAACCAGATTGAGATCGAGCCGCATGCACCTGCCGGGCGGCGCGGCCGACGCGGCCTTGATGCTGGTGTCCGCGGGTCTGGCCAATGCATGGGGCGGCCACGGGATTCGCGTCAACGCCATCAATCCGGGCGCGACCTACACCGACGGCGTGAAGAACTCGCTCGAAACGGAGTCGCGCCTGACCGGCAAGACCGAGGAGGAACTGCTAAAGGCCAACGAATCACGAATCCCGATGGGTCGCTACGCGCATCCCCTCGAAATCGCCAACACGGCCCTCTTCCTCGCATCGAACTGTGCCAGCTACGTGACAGGGGCGCAGATTGCGATGGACGGCGCGCTGACGCCGATGGTGGTCTAGCCGGGATCTGAGCCTCCAGTTGACAGTCAAGGAACCTCGGGTCGGACAAGCCGGAACTGCCGATGCCGACGGCGCGGGTACTTGTCGGGACTTGAATGCATGCGCCGCATCCGGGTGATGGTCAATGAGGCGCTGGCCAAGATGGACGAGTTGTTCTCTCGGATGTACGGGGCCGACGTCAAGGGCAGACGCCCGAGCATCGCGCCGGAGAGCTGCTGCGCGCGATGCTGCTGCAGATCCTGTTCAGCATCCGCTCGGAGCGCCAGCTCATGGAACAGACCCAATACAACATGCTGTTTCGCTGGTTCATCGGCCTGGCGATGGACGATGCGGTGTGGGTGCCGACGGTGTTCAGCAAGAACCGCCAGCGCCTGATCGAGCACGACGCGGTGGTCGCCTTCTTCAATGAAGTGCTGGAGACGGCCGAGAACAAGGATTGGTTGTCGGGTGAGCATTTCAGCGTCGATGGCACGCTGCTCCAGGCCTGGGCCGGACACAAGAGTTTCGTTCGCAAGGACGGTGACGACGACGCCGACAGTGGCGGGGACTTCAAGGGGCAGCGACGCAGCAACGACACGCACGAGTCGAAGACGGATCCCGATTCGAGGCTGTACCGCAAGGGCAAGACGGCCAGCGAGTTGCGCTACATGGGGCACACGCTCACCGACAACCGCCACGGCCTGGTCGTCAACGCCATGGTCACGCAGGCCGACGGCTTTGCCGAACGTGAAGCGGCCAAGGCCATGATCTGGGATGCACGTCAAGCCACCGAGAGCGCGGATACCGAGGTCACGCTGGGCGCCGACAAGGGCTACGACGCGGCCGAGTTCATCGAGGCGCTGCATCGCATGAAGGTCACGCCGCATGTGGCGCAGAACAAGGCGGGGCGTCGCTCGGCGGTGGCCGACGAAATCGCGCAGAGCAAGGGCTATGCGATCTCGCAGCGCAAGCGAAAGCTCATCGAGCAAGGCTTCGGCTGGGCAAAGTTCGTCGGCCCTATCCGGCAGGTGATGGTGCGCGGCATCAAGAAAGTCGACCAGTTGTTCGTGCTGACGATGGCTGCCTACAACTTGGTGCGCATGCGGACCTTGGCAGAAGACCACGACGCTGCCTTAGTAGCCTCGTCTCCTATGCCCGCGGCATGGCAGCCACTTTGGCTCGTGACTGGACTGCGCCCAATTTGGAGCCAGGACAGTGAAGAGGAATTTAGGCCTTACTGACCTTTTGATGCGGCGATCACAAGGAGTTTTGGCTGCGCTCAGAGGGAGCAGGGTGGGACGCATCCGCAGGCTCTGGAGAACTGAGCTCTCGGATCGCTGCTGTCTCAAGATGCTCGCGCGCCCACGTGGTCATGGACTTGCCGGCTACCTCAGCTGCCTGGGCAAATAGCGACTTTTCTCGACCGCTCACCCTGACCTGCAGCATCGCGAAGTTTCGCTTCTCGGTATTCGTGTTCTTCATTCGAGAAAGCATCAAGGCTGGACAGGTGTTGGGCCGTAGGAATACATCGTCGACATGAAGAGGAAATCTTCGATGGAGCAACTCGGTCCCGCATCGACAAATGCCTGTATGTCACCCCTGCGCAACGCGCCTACCTGCTGGCCTGGCGATTTGAAAACCTTCCACTTATGAACACATCGTTTGGCTTTGCTGTTGCCATGAGTTCAACAATGTCCAAGCTTTGGGGGTCGGTCCATCCGTTGGTGCACACCATCAAGCGGGTGCGCACTCCATCAGAGCAGATACTGCCGGGCAGCAAGGCCAGCCGCATGACGGTACTCGTCGGACTTATTACCCTTAAGCTCGGCCTCGCCCTTGCCCACCCACTCGGATCAGGCTCGCGATGCCATTTCGGATGAAGACGTCGCGAACCGTGCTGGCGCGTGCCACCGACAGCGCCTGGTTGTAGCTGCCGGTGCCGAGCCGGTCGGTATGGCCCGGTCACTACGACGGAATCCAGCGACCGACCGTCGCGCTTGATTTCGCTCGCGAATGCCTCGAGCTTGCCGTACCCTTGCGGAATCAAGTCCGCCAGGGATCCGCTATCGAAGCGGAAGAGGCCCTCCGCGGCAAGCGTCACCTTGCGCTGGGGCCCGTGATGGCAGCAACGGGCGTGGGCTTGACGGCAGGCGGATCCACCCGCTGCGCGCATTCCGGCTTACTCCAATACATTCCACTGGTCAGCACGTCGTCGTTGAAACGAACCATGTACTGGCAGGTGATGTACTCGGGGCCGCTGCCCGTATTGAAGTGGAAGATGTAGTTCCATGTGCGAACGCCCGCCAGGCCCTCGCTGAAATGAGGCCAGCTCAGCAGCTGCCGTACCTGATCCTTGCCCATTCCGGTCCGCATGGCGCGCAATGCTTCCAGGCTGGGGAATGCGCCCTCCTTCCATTGGGCTGACCCGACCGCGGGAAAGTCCTCGGCCGCCGGAGGCAATGGCTGGGTAGAAGCCGCGCGCTTCTGTGCGTCAGGATCGATGGAGCGGCCAGGGCCTGCGCAGCCCATGAGTGCCATCGTGGCACCAGCTGCCAGCACGGCGCTTGCCCGCAGAATGAACGATTTGCTATTCATGTGTCCTCTTCTCGATCTCAGTTGAATACCCACTCGGCACCGACGGTTGCCGCGGGGCCGGCGCGGCTCATACCGACGCCGCCGGTCACGCTCCACCCGTTGTTCTCTGCAGTGCGGCGGAAGCTCACGCCGACCGCGCTCTCGCCTTTGAAGATGCCGTAGCCGAGGCGCATCACGGTCTTGCCTGGTACGTAGCTGCCGGGCATTTGCACAGCCATGGCGGCAGCAACGCCGGCATAGGCATTGCGGGCGACGCCATGCAGCTCGTTGCCGAGCGCATTGACGCGCGCGTCGGTGTAAGCGGTGGAAGCGGCCGAGGCGCTGCGCAGCTGATTCACATTGACCGCGTCGTTGCCGGCCACGCCGTCTGCGACGTTGTGCAGGCTCACGGGGGCGTTCGCGTTGCTGCCGCCCAACGTCACGCTGTTGTAGTTGGTCGAACCGTCGGCGTTGGTCTCGTACTTCACCGCGGACTGGTCGACGCTGGCCACCGTGTTCTGCACGGCCCTCAGTTGCGACACGTTGACCGCATCGCTGTCCAGTGAGCCGGCTGCCACGCCGTTGATCTGGCGGAACTGGCCGTTGGCTGCATCGCCCACCGACACCGCCGACAGGGTGCTGGTCGTGGCCTGGACAGCCGCGATCTGCGAAGTCGACGCACCCGTGGGCACGTAACCGGCCGCGCCGGCCGCGGTGGAGGCGACCGAGCCTGCGCCCAGAGCCACGCCGCCCGCCTGCGTCACGCTGGTGCCTGTGCCGATCGCCACGCCTTGGATCGCTGCGGCGGACGACTGCGTGCCGAGCGCGATGGAGTCGGCGCGGTGCGAGGTCGCACGCTGGCCGATGGCCACGCCGCCGGGCGCGGTCTGCTGCACCACCGCACCGTTGCCGATGCCCACCCCGTTGTCGCCGTTGACCACCGTGCGAGGGCCGATGGCCACCGATTCGGCGCCGATGGCCAGCGAGTCCATCGCGGTCGAGTTGGCATGGAAGTACTGGATCGGCGTGACGGCGAAGGATTGCAGCGCGCCGCTGAGCTGGCGCACCGTCACTGCATCCTGCGCCTGGGTGCCGTCCGCCACGTTGGTGATCTGCCGGAAGCTCGTCGCACTGCCGACGGAGACGGCGCCCAGCAGGATCCGGTCGGTCGTGTTGTATGGGATCAGCGAGCTGCCCGCGGGAATATCGCCGGTGGTTCCCGCAACGAAGCGGTCGGAGACCGAGCCTGAACCGAGTGCAATGGAACCATCGACGGTTGCGCTGGCGCCCAGTCCCTGCGCAATGCTGCCGATCCCGTTGGCGACCGCATTCGGACCGACCGCGATCGCGTCCGTTCCCAGCGCCTGCGAGTCGGGCAGCGTCGAATTCGCGTGGAAGTACTTGATGCCTCCGCCGCCGTTGATGGCGCCGATCGTGTTGTTGAGGTTGGTGATGTCGGCCGTGTTGGTCGCGATGTTGGTCGTGTTCGTGCTCACCTGCTGGTTCGTCGCGTAGAGCTGACTGCCGTTGATTGCATCGGTGCTGGTTCCCGAGAGCCGGCCCGCGGCCACATTCGTGATGGTGCGCTCCGCGCCGACCGAGCCGATGCTGACCGTGCTCAGCGGATTCGTGCCGGCGAAGTTGTAGGTGGTGGTGCCGATCACGGTGCTGGCCGTGCCGACCGCCGACGCCGTCGTGGAGCCGGCGCCCAACGCGATGTCGCCTGCATTGTTGGCAACGGCATTCGGTCCGATGGCGACCGAATTCGTGCCCACGGCCTGCGAGTCGGGCAATGTGGAGTTGGCGTGGAAGTACTTGATGCCCGCGCCGGTGTTGATGTCACCGATCGTGTTGCTCAGCTTGGTGATCTGGGTCGTGTTCGCCGTCACCTGCTGGTTCGTGGCGAACAGCTGCGAGCCGTTGACCGCATCGGTCGAAGCGCCATTGAGCCGGCCCGCCGCCACGTTCGTGATGGTGCGCTCCGCCCCCGGCGCGCCGACGCTGACCGTGCTCCCCGGCGTGGTGCCGGCGAAGTTGTAGGGGGTGGTGCCGATCACGGTGCTGGCCGTGCCGACTGCCGCCGCCGTCGTGGAGCCGGAGCCCAGCGCGACGGCGTTTGCGTTGTTCGCCACCGCGTTCGGGCCGATGGCGACGGAATCCGTCCCCAGCGCCTGCGAATCGGGCAGGGTCGAGGTGGCGTGGAAGTACTTGATGCCCGCGCCGTTATTGATGCCACCGACCGTGTTGTTGAGATTGTTGATGCTCGTCGTGTTCGCCGTCACCTGCTGGTTCGTGCCGAACAGCTGCGAGCCGTTGATGGCGTCGGTCGAGTCAATGGCGATTCGCCCGGCCGCCACGTTGGTGATGGTGCGCTCGGCACCCAGAGCGCCGACGCTGACCGTGCTCGTCGGCGTGGTGCCGGCGAAGTTGTAGGGGACGCCACCGATCACTGTGCCTGGCGTGGCGACCGCTGCTGCCGTCGTCGAGCCGGAGCCCAGCGCCACGTCGCGCGCGTTGTTCGCCACCGCCGTGTCGCCAAAGGCGACCGCGCCCGCAGCCAGCGCCTTGCTGGTGCTGCCGATGGCGACGCTGCCCTGGCCGACCACCGTGTTCTGGTAGCCGATGCCGACCGCGCCCTGTGCCGCCGTGCCGGCCACGCTCACCCCCTGGCCGCCACCGCCCACCATGTTGGTGTTGCCCATTGCCACGGAACCGTTGCCGGTGGCGGTGTTGTCCAGCCCGCTCGCGATCGCGCCGTCGCCGGTGGCGGTGTTGGGGTCGCCGATCGCCACGGCGCCGTTGCCGCTGGCGACGTTGCCCGAACCGATCGAGACCGCACGGCCGCCGGTGGCGGTGGCGTTGGTGCCGATCGCCACCGCTTCGGCCGAATCGGCCCGCGCATTGCTGCCGATCGCGATTGCATTCACGGCCGAGGCATTGGCTTGATAGCCGATTGCAGTCGCCTGCTCGGCGGCCGAACTCGCTTCGCGGCCCATCGCCACGGCGCGAGTCCCGGTTGCGCTCGCCAATCGACCCAAGGCGGTCGAGCTCTCGCCAGTAGCGACGGACTGCGCGCCGACTGCGGTTCCGGCGAGATCGGCTGAGCTGTCGGCGCCAATGGCGAGCGCTTCAAACCCGTGCGTTTCAGCGCCACGGCCAATCGATATGGTGCTGTTGCCGTCTGTGACGCTGTTCAGGCCGAGGGCGAGGCCTGCGTAGTTCGTGGCATTGGCGTTCGTGCCAATGGCAACAACGCTATTGCCGTCGGCGTTGGTGGCCGATCCGATAGCTACGGACTGAAAATTGAGCGCACTGGCGTTGCTGCCCAACGCGAGCGTCTGCTGACCGTTCGCAACGGCCAGGTTGCCGACCGCGATGGCGGCATCATTGGTCGCGGCAGTGCTGGCACCTAACGCCAAAGCATTTATGCCGTTCGCATTGGCGCTGTCCCCGATGGCAACGCTACTGACGCCGCCTGCGACAGCACCAACGCCATAGGCCGACCCGCCCTTCTGGCTGGCGATGGCGTTGTAGCCACTAGCTGTTGAAGAAAGTCCGAAGGCACGGCTGCCAGCACCAACCGCAACCGACATGTCGCCGGTCACGTTCGACGCGTTGCCGAGTGCAACCGAGTTTGCGCTGGTCACAGTGGATTGGTAGCCGATTGCGAGCGATGCACCCGCCCCGGTCACCCTCGAGTTCAAGCCGATTGCAATGGAATTTTGGGCGGCCGAGCTCGCGTTGGGGCCAATCGCCACGCCAAGCGCCCCAGCGGACGAGGCATCGACACCGAAGGCGAGCGAATTTACGCCGGTCGCGCCGTCATTGTTGTAGTTGCCTTCTATCGTGCCGCCGTCATTGATGCTGAGGTATGCGGCGCTGCACCGGTAACCGCCGATTGCAGGGAGTTCTGCACGGCAGAGAGCTGCGAGCCGTTGATCGCGTCGGTCGACGTGCTGCTGATCTGGCCTGCGGCGACGTTCTTGATCTGCCGCTCCGCACCCGGAGCACCGACCGAGACGACGCTCGTCGGGCTGGCGCCGGCGAAGTTGTAGGTCGTACCGCGGATCACGGTGCTCGCCGTCGGAACAGCCGCCGAAGTCACCGAGCCCGAACCCAGTGCTACGCCACCTGCATTGTTTGCTGTAGCTCCATTGCCCAAGGCGAGTGCGTTAGTGCCGGCTGCATTGGCGAGAACGCCTATCGATGTCGCTCTGGCTCCGGCTGCATCAGCGCCCGCGCCGAATGCATTCGCCTGCAAGCCCGTGGCCGACGCGCTGGTGCCAATAGCAATGGAATCGGCCGCAGAGGCAACCGATCCCCCATTCCAAGCATCGCCGATAGCAATGGAGCCAGCATTGGTGGCCTGAGCCCCGGACCCGATCGCCACCGCCATAGTGCCGCGCGCGTTGCCGCCCGTGGCGATCGCCCCGGAACCGATCGCAACGTCATACGCCTTGCTGGCAACCGCTGAGTCGCCGAATGCAAGCGACCCCGCGCCTAATGCTTTGCTAGTGCTGCCGATGGCGACGCTGCCCTGGCCGACCACCGTGTTCTGGTAGCCGATGCCGACCGCGCCCTGTGCCGCCGTGCCGGCCACGCTCACCCCCTGGCCGCCACCGCCCACCATGTTGGTGTTACCCATCGCCACGGAACCGTTCCCGGTAGCCGTGTTGTCCATGCCACTCGCGATCGCGCCGTCGCCGGTAGCGGTGTTGGGGTCTCCGATCGCCACCGCGCCGTTGCCGCTGGCGACGTTGCCGAAGCCGATGGAGACTGCCTTGCCCCCGGTCGCTCTCGCGCCGGTGCCGATCGCTACGGCGTCTGCGGCATCGGCCAAGGCGCCGTTGCCCATGGCAATCGCTGACGCAGCATTGCTCACCTTGGCCGCCCAACCGATCGCTATAGCATTGGTCGAGGCTGCATCGATGGCATTGAGGTTGTTGGTACTGATGGCGATACTGCCGTCAGCCGCTGCAGTGACCTGGTTGCCGATCGCGGTGGCGTTGACCCCGGCGGCCGTCGTTGCATAACCGAGCGCCGTGCTCTCGAGGCCGGTCGCTTTCGCGCCCGAGCCCAACGCAACAGCTTGTCCGCCGGACGCAACTGTGGAGACACCGTGGGCGACTGCACTGTTTCCGCTGGCGATAGCGGCCGTGCCCATCGCAATGGCATTGGGGTTGCTGGCGGTGGCGCCCCATCCGACGGCGACGGATTGGTTACCGCTCGCATCGTTATCCCGGCCCAAGGCGATGGAGTTGGTGCCGCTTGCCCTGGCTTGAAGTCCGAGCGCAAGCGCCCCCTCCGCCGTCGCCGCGGACTGACTACCCAGCGCAGTCGAGCCCAAAAACGTGGCCTGAGTAGACGTGCCGATGGCGACAGATTGCAGGCCTGAGGCGGTGCCCGAGACGCCGATGGCGACGGCTTGCGCGCCTGAGGCGGTGCCGGAAATGCCGAGGGCAAGGGAGCTATGGCCGGTCGCGCGACTGCTCGTGCCGAGGGCTGTGGACCAGACCCCCGTCGCCAGAACCCCCGTGCCGATGCCTACGCTGCCTTGCCCCGTGGCGGTCGCGTTGTTCCCCAGCGCAATGGAAACGAAGGCGGTGGCGCCGCTCGGGAGCGCCGTCCCCCCGGCGCCGGTCGCGTTGGCATTCGCGCCAATAGCGATGGGAGAGCCGGTACCCGAGGTAACGACCGCCTTCGAATTCGCTCCCAGCGCTAGACCCGCGCCGCCAGCTGTAGTCGCCTCACTGCCCGCGCCAATCGAGACAGCTTGTGCGCCTGACGCCGTCCCACCGCCAGCGGAATAGTTTTGAGCGCTCGCGACCTGCGGTATGGAAGCGGCGCCCGTCGCGACCAGCACCGAAAAAAGACCTGCATAGAGGTTCGAATTTCCCCCGAAGTGCGAAGCCTCAGCACTCGGGCTGCTCGCCAGCACACGCGAAGACGCTTTCTTGCCTCGCCCGGATGCGATCTCCGACGCCGCGACCCAGGCGCCCAATGCCTCGTTCCAAATGCTTCGGTATGACTTATTCATAAAACTCTTTGATAAATTGCGATTTGCGCCGCTGCACTTGACGTATGCAGCGACGGTTTAGGAGTCGCGCCCCATGCGCCGAGGACTCTAGTCCAAAATGTGAAATAGCTTTGGCTCGTCGTTTCCTGTGAGACAAATTAGCTAAGTTGTGTCAGAAGCAACGATTCACTTCGTTGAATGTTAGAAGGAATAAAGGCCTCGCAGCAAACGCTGAATGCATCTTTGTCAATATTTAACATTTGCCGTGCTGAACTTGCTCATGGAATATCGGCGCTACGCATCTAAGTGCGAACTTTGGTAGCTTCACTAGTAATTACCATCTACAGCAAATCTTATTACTTGTAATAGAAACGGCTTATTAATTCTACGAAGCTGCTCGAAGGTGTATGTGCTTTATTTCCCACATGGACCAAACGCGGTTTCTGTCATAACGGCCAAAGCAAAAGCTTCTGCAGGAAGCGGGCAGCCACCGGGCGACCGTGGACGGGTCGCCCCATGAGCGATCCTCCTCGCTCATTCAACGGATCCTGGCAACTGCTGCGACGCGTACAAGATCGCGACGAACGCGTTTGATCCGTAGTACTTAGGGGCGCTATTCCTCTGCCACGTCGTGCGCTCGGACCCTGCCCCGGCGGGCTAACGGGGCGGTGTCGACGCCGCTGCCAAGTCTGGCGCGGCGCTGCTCTCGCGCGTGAGCCCTGTTTCGCCGACCTGACACGACGGCATTTGCGGCATCCCTCAGGATGCAATTCGACAAGGAACGAGGCGGTGACGTCGAACGCCGGTGCGCCGCACCATGCGCTGGCTGTGCGCGCAGAGATCGTCAGCGTACGCTGAGAGGATTTGTCGCGGGCCGAGTAGGCCGAGAAAGATGAACCCTGGCGAGCGGGCTCGACGTTCCACGGCCGCGCAAAGCGGCGTGGAGAGCGATGTGCCGGTGCCGCAGGAGTTGGTCGACGAGCTCGGCGGCGAGCTCGCCCGCGTGAGAATGCTCGTCGGGGTCACGGTGCGGCAGATCGAAGAGCTCCAATCGCACAAGTGCTTCGAAAGCGGCGTTGTTGAAGGTGCACGCGATTCGGTCAAACAGCTTCTCGACGGCCGGAGTGTGGAGCCGCGCGAGGTGGATGCACTGATCGAAGGATTTGAGCGACGGGCTCAACCGCAAGAATTGAGTGTCTAGCAATTCATTCAAATCGATCACGCGTCCGATTCGCTGTGAATCAGGTGCGAGCGACAGCTTTCGGCGCGCGAGATCGTCCGGCTGCGGAGGGCGGGAGCGGCGCCGAGCGGCCGCTATTGGGATTGCCCTCGCCCGATAGGCGATGGCCGGAAATGGCTGTAGGCTGATTGTTGGCCGACCGCCAGTTCATGCGCACGCGCTTTCGTCGGCTTCTCTGCCGATAAATCGCTTCGATGCGACCCGCTCTCGGCCGCTGCAGATTGAATCGTGTCTGATGCGCGCCAAGGTCAGCTTCCCTCGATCGCGATCAAACCAGGGCCGCAGAGCTCTCCTGAATCAGTTCGCCCATCAGATTCGCGTCACCGCGCTGCTTCCGGAAAGATGCGGTGCCACTTGCCCTGTGCAGCGGCTGCCAGATCGCTTCCTCAGGTCTTCGCCGTCTTCTTCGGCGCTCTACTTGCGGCCTGCAGGGCCGCCGCCTGCGCGGCGTGCTTTTCGGCACGCGAGGGCCTATGAGCCTTGGTAGCCTTGGCCTCCTTGGGCTCCTTTTTCTCCTTGGGCTTCTCCTTGGTCTGCGGGTGGTGCGTGCGCACCAGCTTGTCGATTGCCTTCGCCCTCGGCTGCTGCGCTCGCGCTTGACGCTTCGCACGCTCCTCCTTGAGCAGGCGGCGCTCCTCGGCCAGCGCCTGTTCGGCTTCGGACGGCTCATGGTCCGCCCCCAGCGAATGGATGCGGTCCATCATCGCCTTGTGAAGCATCGCGCCGTTCTTCGCGATGCGGCGGGTCATCGATGCGATGCGAATGGGCATGTTGCGATCCTCATGGTGGGTGAAAGACCAATGTAGGCCGCCCTCTGCATCCTGCCAATCGATTTCTGTGCCTCGCCCCTGCGGCGGTGAACCTTCGCTGTAGGAGAAGCAACGGTTGCCGATACCGCTTCTCGTAGCGACAACCGGCTGGCTGCGCATCGTTGACCGGCTGGCGGCAGCCCGCACGCGCTGCGATGCGATCGAGGCGTTGCCATTGCCGTACCCTGCCCGCATTTTTCTGCTGAAGGTCCAGACGGCTGCGTTCAGGCATGGCGGAGAGTCGATTTCTCATCGAATCAACAACTTGCGCGGCCGTCGTCGAAATCTGGCCCAAGTTTGACGGAATTCCGACCTGACTTTGAACGACTCATCACGAATGAGGTCTTCAAGGCTACGCGCTCGTCATAGCCTCCTCGGGCGAAATCGCCAGAACCCGGTCGTTCGATCTTGATGACGCGTGCGCCGAGGTCAGCGAGTTGGCGCGTGGCGAAAGGCGCTGCGATCGCGTGCTCCAGCGCAACGACGGTGAGGCCTTCGAGTGGCCGCATGTCTTGCTCTATTGAAGTTGGGGTGGGTCGATGGAGATCAGCGCAGGACCGCAGTGGCGTCCATCGTGAGCCATCCTTCGTGATCGGAGGCCCAGAGCTGGATGGTCTTTCCGTCGGCCTCGGGCCGGCCCTGAAGGTGGAAGGATGCAGGTCGAATGTCGGGCGCACCGCCTTGAATCGGAAGCTGGCCACCTCGGGTTGCGGCATCTGGCGACGAAGGAGATCCATCAGCAGCGTTGCAATCGACGGTCCATGCACGATCAGGCCGGGATATCCCTCGATCTTGGTGACGTACTGCCTGTCGTAGTGGATGCGGTGGCCGTTGAAGGTAAGTGCCGAACAGCAAAACAGCACCACGTCGTCCGGCACGATGGAGCGTTTCCATCGGGCTTCCGCAGGCGCGACTTGAGGCGGTGGCGCAACATCGTTCGGGCCCTGCGCCTCACGGCAGACGATGCGTGGAATTCGACAAGCGCCGGATCGCTGCTGTCGTTGCAGCGGACCTCGTGCCTGACCTTGACGAAGCGTGCCGGTGCGACCCTCCTTGACGGTCACGTCGTCGATGGTCGAGGTTCGCGCGACGCGGTCGCCGACTCTGATCGACGAGCGAAACCGAACTGGCTGCCGGCCCACATCCGGCGAGGCAAGGGCACGGGAGGAAGGAAGCCGCCACGCCTGGCGTGTCCGTCTGCGCCAATTTTCGACTGCCGATGCATCGGCAGGAAATACAACCGATGCCAAAGGGTGCGGCCGGGCATACCCGTCTCGACGGGCGTCGAAGGGTGATCCATCGTAGCGGTCAGCGCGATGACGGGCTTCGGGTTGATGACGTCCTGAATGGTCTCGCTGCGTCCGATCCAGGCACGTAGTTCTTCGGCTTGAAGCGTCGCGCTCTTGTCTCCGGTTGGGCTCCTGCTGTCGGGAACCTTGCGAGTAGTCTCGCGTCTTGGATGAACAACGTGAATTGCAAGATTCGGAACGATTGCCTGCCTCACGAACGCCCGTCGCACTTGGGTTCCTTGGGGCGGGCCTTGCCATCGGGCTGGTCGGGCTCCACACGCTGGTCGTTGGACTGTACGCGCAAGGCCTGCGCAGCGACGGACCCCCGTCCTCTTCGAATATCGGGAGAAAGTGGAAGCATTACATGGAGGAACTGGACCATGCACAGCATGTACTGCACCAGCTTCGCACCAGTATCAAGAAGCGGCTGGCCGAGAATCCTTGGGCGTATCGGAAAGCGGGGGATGGCAGGCGTACAACGCGCCGAGAGCTAATCGTAGGCCTTGGTTCCACAGGCCATGTGGCCCTTTACGAAATCCTTCCAGGGCGGGGAGTCAAGGTGTTGGCCGTTCGTCATCAGCGCGAAGAGGACTACCACTGAGCCCAATGGGGCTGCAAGTCGCTGTGGTCCGGCCCTTCGGCATGTCAAGTTCGGGCCGTCTGCCGCAGTCAATTCTGCGCCGTACTCGCTCGGCGAAAAAGCTTCACGACCTCCGCTCTCTCGAGCTCTTCGCACCGACCTTTCCATCTTCTACCCAACCTATGACAGAACAGACCACCCTCATTCAGGAAGCCGCCCTCTGGAGCGACGAGCGCTGGACGGCGCGCGTGATCAAGAACGAAGACGACGACGGCTGGGCCGTCTCAATGACGCGCCACGGCGACCTCGAGCCGGCACTGGTCGGCCCCTGGACCATGGGCCGCGACAAGAAGAATCCCAAGCCGCTGGATGCGTCGGCCTTCCATACCCTGGTCAAAACGGCCGCCGAGGTGCTGCGCCGGCACGAGCAGCAGCTGCATGCCCGGCTCAACAAAAGCGTGAGCGTCTGCGCAGGATCGGAGCGCATCCGCGTCTCGTTGCAGATCGTGCCGGACGAGGACAACCCGCATGCCCTTCTGCGCGCCCATGACGAGCTCGGCGCTCAATTGGTCGAGATTCGCGTGGCACCCGACTTCAAGCTCAATGCAGACAGCGCGACGGCCTGGATCGAAGGCGGCTTCCAGAAGCCACACTGAAACAGGTATGGAGATCCGATGCCTCTTCCGTGGCCGACGCATCTGCTCAACGCGCCAACACCTCGTTCGAGAACGATGTCAGGCCTCGGGCGTCCGGGTCTCTGCATTCTGTCCATGAATACGTGCCATATCCCTCAGTCTCTTGATGCAGTGCCCGCGAGGAAAGGTGTGACCGCAAATTGGACTACCAATCCAAAGCGCCTCCTGCCGCCACACTGGCCGCCCCGCTCATTCGCTCAGGATTCGCAAGCGCTGTAGTCAGGTAGAAGAATCGGCGCTCGCCCCCTTCGAGCTCTCAGGTCAGCGTCGAAACTTTGATCTCCTTGCGCATCATCCCTTCACACCGGTCGGCGCACGGCGGCTGAAGTGGTGGGAAAGGGATCTCGCATTCAAGGCTCAGCAAAGGATACCGCCAGGCCGGCGATCAGCTTGGTCGAGCTGCGCGCAAAGATGTTTTTGCAAATATGCGAAGAACGCGATAGTTTTCGCAAACGTTCTTGGACTACCAAAAACTCGCATCTGGCCCACGAGAACGAGGCTCCGGACCGCCAATTCGCATCAGCGACACGGCATCCGGACTGTACGCGAGGCACGCCTTGGGGCGGTCCGCAAACGCAGTGGCTGGACACCGATGCATCCAACCCGCTCCCTGTCTCGTTGGACGCCCTCCATTCTTCTCTCGAGCGCAGTGGCTCCCCTGCGCAACGGGTTCCATAGGTGTTCTCGAGCCCTGTTCAGCGATGGGGATCAACATGGCCCGGACGAGCTCCGGCTGCGGACGGCGGTGAGGCCTCTGACATCGGGCGAATGAATGGTTCGATGACCCTCGCCCTTTAAGGCTTTACGGCCAACCCTTCTCCTCATTCACATGAAAGGCGCGCTCATCGTCGAAACCAGCGCGTGGTCGAAACTCGATCTGTTTCACGGTAGGGGTTAACCGCTGGTGCCGCAGGATCGACGTGAAGCCCCTGGATGCGCGAATGATGGCGAAGGTCGTTGAAGGCGGGCAGGCGAGGCCACTTCCTGCCGCGCGCGACCGGCTGGACCGGACGCCATAAATCCGCGCGCACGAACATCACGGCGCCACGCCTACCGGATGGCGAGCAGGGCCTGAATTCCGGCGGCTGCGACGAGCACCCCGAAGCCAAGGAACCCGAAGGCCGCGGGCGTGCGCGTCGCGGGTTGGACGACCAGGGCGACCACGCATCCGGCCAGCAGGACGGGAAGCGGCACGAAGACGGGTAGCGACAGCAGCATCGTGTCCTCCAGCGCACGCCAGGTGGCAGCCCCCTCGGAATAGGTCCAACGCAGGCCGGTGAGCGGAAGGAAGGCGACCACCATACACAGGAAGAAGCCCGGGAACAGCCAGTCCCACGGTGTCCCCTTCGCGCTTCGCACGACGACCGGCTGCCTGGCGGCTGCGCCGGCATGGCTGGGACTGGCACCATTGGCCAGCAAGGGGGCGCTGTTCGGGGCGGAGGTGGTGGCATGCGTTGTCATGCCCTGCATGGTGCAGTGCCGCTCGGTGTGCGGACCCGATTTCCCGCCGCAGTATCGCCTTGCGGTACTCGGCGTCGCAGCCCCGGACCCAGCAGCTCGGAGTCGCCCAGGATGAGCGCGGTGGCGCCCGCTACGCCGTCAGGGACGCCAGGGACTGGCCTGCTGCGAGGGCGTCCTTGAGCCACCGCGGCTTGGGCCCGCGTCCGCTCCAGGCATTGCCGGCCTGGTCGCGGTACCGCACTCGCGATGCCACCTTCTTCTTTCCCGGGCGGCGGGGGCCGGAAGCGGCTGCATCGGCCTTGCCCGGCTGCGTGCGGAACGCATCGATGCTGCCGCCGCCATCGATGGCCTCGCGCAGCCAGCGCGGTCGCGGCCCGCGCCCAGACCAGGTGTTGCCCTTGCCGTCCGCATAGCGGGCCGACGCGACAGAGCGAGAGTCAGCGCGGGAGGTGGCGCGGGAGTCCGCGCGGGCCCCTGACCGCCCCTGCTCCGAGGTCCCGCCCAAACCGAGCTGCTCCGCCGTCAGGCCGTAATGCGCAATCGCGACCTTGATGCGCGCCACCACTTCTTCGGCTTCCTTCTTGCGCAGCTTGTCGGCCTGGCGCTGCAATGCCTCTATCTGCCTCTGGATCTTTTGATAACTCTCAGTCATTGGCAACTCTGGTGGATTGAACGAGATTGGACTTCCGTTGCATCGTTAAAGAACACAACATCTTTTCCGGCGAGTCTCCATCCTACCTAACTCCGATGTGGCAGATGTGAATCTTGCGCACACGAAGGCTCAGCCTTGTAATGACAAAGAGCTCACGCGCAACTCGAATGGCCACGGGCCGCCTCTCAGTGCCGATCCAGTCCAACCACTTTGCAACTGCCAGATTCGACAGTTGTCCGCCCGCAAGCACCGCTCAAACATGGAGTCGCTTCCAATCCCAAGAGGACTCCCATGCGCACGCTCCTGATCGACAACTACGACTCCTTCACCTACAACCTCTACCAGTACCTCGCGGCCTGCAACGGCGAGCCGCCCTGCGTGGTGCGCAATGACGAGCTGAGCTGGGACGAAGCCGAAGCCCTCGGCTTCGACAATATCGTGATCTCGCCGGGACCGGGCCGCCCTCAGCGCGCAGAGGACATCGGCATCTCGGCGGACGCGCTGCGGCATTCGAAGGTGCCGGTGCTCGGCGTGTGCCTGGGCCACCAGGCGATCGCGCACCACTGCGGCGCCACCGTGGACCTGGCGCTTCGTCCGATGCATGGACGCATCGACCGCGTCTCGCATGCGCAGCGCGACCTCTTCCGCGGCATTCCCGACCGCTTCGAGGCGGTGCGTTATCACTCGCTGGCGGTCACGGACTTGCCGCCCTCGCTGCTGCCGCTCGCATGGAGCGACGACGGAACGCTGATGGCGCTGCGCCATGCGACACGGCCGTGGTGGGGCGTGCAGTTCCACCCGGAGTCGATCTGCACCGAGTTCGGCGCACGCCTGCTGCGCAACTTCCGCGACCTGACCGAGGAGTGGCGCGCGGCCCCGCCGCCGCGCGACACTGTAGGAATGCCCCTGCCGCCAAGGATCACCCCACGCGCCGCACCGCTGTACTGCCACGCCGAATGCCTCGACACGCAGGTGCCGCCCGACGAGCTCTTCGCCCTCGCGTTCGCCGGCGCCGACGCCGCCTTCTGGCTCGACAGCAACCTGGCGCAAGGCGGCAACTCGCGCTTCTCCTTCATGGGTGATGCGCAGGGACCGCGAGCCCAGGTGCTGAGCTACCGCTCAGCGCCGCAGGAGCTCGTCATCCGCCGCGGCCAGGCCCGGGAGACGCGATCGCAGTCGATCTTTGACTACCTGCACGAGCTGCTTTCCGGGCAGCCGCCCGCAGGCGCATCCGTGCTGCCCTTCGATTTCGCGGGCGGCCTCGTGGGCTACTTCGGCTACGAGCTCAAACGCGAGCTGGGCGGACGCCATGCGCACGACGCGCCCACGCCCGACGCGATGTGGATCCTGGTCGACCGCTTCGTCGCCTTCGACCATGCCGAGCAGCAGACCTGGATCGTCTGCCTCGACGGGCCTGAACTGCAGGAAGACAACCGCGACTGGATGCAGGCGATGGCCCTGCTCGCGACACAGCGCCCGCCGGGCGGGCCCAGTCCTGTGCCGGCGCGCCAGCACGCCGCCGCGGCCTTGCGCTCGCTGCAGTGGCAGATCGACCTGCCCGCCTACCGCAGCCTGATCCTGCGCAGCCAGCACGAGATCGTCCAGGGCGAGACCTACGAGGTTTGCCTCACCAACCAGCTGGTGGGCCAGGCCCGCATCGATGCGCTCGCCGTCTATTGCGCGCTGCGCGAGCGCAACCCGGCTCCCTACGCGGCGTTCCTCAGGTACGGCGACATCGCCGTCCTGTGCGCCTCGCCGGAGCTGTTCCTGCGGATCGCCACCGACCGGACGGTGGAGTCCAAGCCCATCAAGGGCACCGCCCCGCGCGGTGCAACGCCGCAGGAGGACGCGCAGATCGCCGCGGCCCTGATGGACGACGAGAAGACGCGCGCGGAGAACCTGATGATCGTGGACCTGCTGCGCAATGACCTCAACCGCGTCTGCGAGGTCGACAGCGTGCACGTGCCGGGCCTGTTCCGGATCGAGACCTACGCCACCGTCCACCAGCTCGTGAGCACGATCCGCGGGCGGTTGCGAGAGGGCATGAGTGCCGTGGACTGCGTGCGCGCCGCCTTCCCGGGCGGCTCCATGACCGGCGCACCGAAGATCCGGACCATGCAGCTGCTCGACGAGCTCGAGGTCTCCGCCCGCGGCGTCTACTCGGGCAGCATCGGCTACCTGTCCTTCAACGGCGCCGCCCAGCTCAACATCGTGATCCGCACGATCGTCTGCGCCGGCGAGAGGGTGTCGATCGGGGCAGGCGGCGCCATCATCGCGCTGTCGGACCCGGACGCCGAGGTCAAGGAGGTCGTGCTCAAGAGCCGGGCACCGTGGCAGGTGCTGCGCGAATGCGGCGCCGCGCTCCCCGAGCTCGACGGCGCGCGCTGAGATGGCCGAGCCCGCAAACCGCCGCGGGGCGGCGCTCATGACCTTTGCCATGGCGTGCTACGTGCTCAACGATGCCTGCGTGAAGCTCACCACCGACCGGCTGCCGCCTGGCCAGGTCCTCGCCGTGCGCGGCATCTTCGCGGTCGCGATCCTGTTGGCCATCGCGGTAGCGCTGCACCGGCTGCAGGGCGACTGGCGCATGCTGCTGCGCCCGCTCGTGGCCTTGCGCTGCGCGCTCGAACTCGCCACCGCGCTCGCCTCGGTGATCGCGCTGGCTCTGGCGCCGCTGGCCCTGGTCACCTCGCTCATGATGACGGCGCCGCTGATGATCTCGATCGCAGCCATGTCCCTCGGCTGGGAACGCTGGAACGCCCGCCGGCTTGCCGGCACGCTGGCCGGCCTGCTCGGGGTGCTGGTCATCGTGCGGCCGCAGCAGGGCGCGGCGGCGCTGCCCGCCTGGGGCGCCGCGAGCGCCCTGTTGTGCGCGGCCCTGCTGGCCGCGCGCGAGCTCGCAACGCGCCGGCTTCCCCCCGAGGCACCATCATGGATGATCGCCCTGGCGGCCGCGGCCGCAGTCTGCGCAGGCGCCGGTGCGCTGGGCCTCGCCGAGCATTGGCCCGCGCTCACGTCGAGGGATGGCGGACTGCTCGCCGCCGCAGCTCTTTTCGCCGCCCTCGGCAACTACGCCCTCATCGCCGCGTGCCGGCGCGGCGACCTGTCGGCGATCGTCCCCTTCCGCTACAGCAACATCGTCTGGGCGCTGATCGCCGGCCATGTGCTGTGGAACCACACCCCGGACCGGCAGGCCTTGCTCGGCATCGCCATGATCGTGGCCGGCGGCCTGCTGTCGATGGGCGGCAGGCGGCCCTGACCGTCTCGAGGTCGAACCCCGCAGCCCTCCATCCGTTGCTCGGCGGCGTCCGCGCGCTGCGGCAGCTTGCCTGCAGCCACCGGCCATTGCGCCCGGACTCGGCATTCCCGCCTCCTCGTCGAAGGACTCACCGACGTGCTGCGTCGCCATCTCCTTCGTGGTCATGGACCGGTGCCATAGCGCGTCATCCGCGTCGAAGCAAGGCCGCGCTTCTCGCGCGTGAATCCTGGCAGAGGCCCATCGGGGGGCGATGTTGGAGGTGATGTCGGGGGCGGACCTGCCTGGAGCGCAATGTGGCGCCGCGCGCTGCCCGATCGGGATTGGCCTCAGGGTTTGTACGTGTGTTCAATAGTTTTGTACAGACGTCCAATACCTCCCCATGAATGCCCGTCCCCCGCCCGTCAAGCGAAGCGCCCACCGGGCTGCGGCCGGCAGGGCCGAGACGGCCCGACCGGACCGGCGCCACGCGATCCTGCTGGCGGCAGAGAAGCTGTTTGCACAGCACGGCTATCACGCAGTCACCATCCGCCAGATCGCCGAGGAAGCCGGTGTGCCGCTGGCGCTCGTCGGGTACTACTACGGCCCCAAGCACGACCTCTTCCATGCGATCTTCGAGCACTGGAGCCACACCATCGAGGAGCGGCTGGCGGGCCTGAAGGCGGTGCGCATCGACCCTGCGGACCTGCGCACGCTGCCGCGCATCATCGAGGCCTTCACGGGCCCGGTGCTCGCGCTGCGCGCGAGCGCCGAGGGCGAGTACTACGCGCTGCTGGTGGCGCGCGAGCTCTACCACGCGACCGAGGAGGCCGACCGCGTGATGCGCGGCTACTTCGATCCGCTGGCCGAGGCCTACATCGACGCGCTGCACCTCGCGCTGCCGCACGCCACGCGCGGACAGGTGGCGTGGGCGTACCAGTTCGCGCTGGGCGCCCTGCTACACCACCTGAACGACAGCCGCATCGAACGGCTCTCGCGCGGCGAGAACCGGCGCAGCGATCCCGCCGCGGCACCGATGCTCGTGAACTTCATCGTCGGCGGACTGCGCGCCGCGCTGCCGCGGCCGAAGGCGCCGCCCAAGACAACCACCCCCAGGAGACAGAAGACATGATGAAACGACGCACCCTGCTGTCGGCGCTGGCCGCTGCCTCAGCCGCCGCGGCGCTGCCCGCACGCGCACAACCCAACCCGAAGATCGTGTTCGGCTACACCGCCGTGTCCGACTTCGCCTCGGTCTTCGTGGCCGCCGAAGAGGGCTACTTCAGGAAGCGCAATCTCGACGTCGAGCTGAAGTTCATTCCGCTCAACTCCACCATCCCCGCGGCGCTGCAGTCCGACTCGCTGCAGATCGGCGGGCCGACGCCTTCGGTGTTCCTGCAGGCGGTGGATGGCGGGCTCGACCTGGTGCTGGTGGCCGGTGGCGGGCTCACGTCGAAGACCATCACGGGCTTCGGCCTGGTGGCGCGCGCGGGCTCGGGCATCAAGAATCCGCAGGACTGCGTGGGCAAGAAGATCGGCGTGCCCGGGCTCGGCGCCTTCCTGCACGTGACTTTTCGTGCCTGGCTCAAGGACAGCGGCGTGGACTACCGCAAGGTCAATTTCGTCGAGGCCTCGTTTCCCCAGCATGCCGACCTGCTGCGCGGCGGCTCGGTGGACGCGGTGGTGTCGGCCGACCCGTTCATGAGCCGCATCACCGAGAGCGGCGCGGGCTACGTGGCCTCCTACTACTCCACCTTCCTGCCCGAGAACAACCAGACCATCGTGCATGCGGCCAAGCGCGAATGGGTGGCGAAGAACCCGGGCGCAGCGCGTGCGTTTCGCGAATCGCTGGTCGAGGCAGCGGCCTTCATGCAGCAGCCGAAGAACGATGCCAAGGTGCGTGCGGCCATCGGCAAGTACATCAAGCTGCCGCCCGAGGTGCTCGCCAAGATCCAGATCTCGCCGCCCGGTGCGACGGTGAGCGAGAAGCAGCTGGGCTACTGGGTGGGCCTCATGAAGGACCAGGACATGCTCAAGACGCCGATCGACGTCGCGAAGCTGATCGCCAAGTGAACGCAGCCACGGACTTTCTTCGCTTCGACGGCGTCGCGATCCGGCTGGGCGGGCGCGAGATCCTGTCGCCCACCTCGTTCGACGTGGCGCGCGGCGAGTTCGTCTGCATCGTCGGCCCGAGCGGCTGCGGCAAGACCACCCTGCTTCGCGCGGCCAGCGGGCTCGTGGCCGCCAGTGCCGGCGAGGTGCGCCGCAACGGAGCGAAGGTGACGCAGCCCTCGCGCGAAGTGGCCTTCGTATTCCAGGACTATGGCCGTGCGCTGCTGCCCTGGCGCACGGTAGAGGGCAATGTGAGCCTCGCGCTCGAAGCGGCCGGCGTGCCCGCCTCACAGCGTGCGCCGCGCATTGCCGACGTGCTCGGCAAGGTGGGACTTGCCAAGCATGCGAAGAAGTTCCCGGTGCAGCTGTCGGGCGGCATGCAGCAGCGCGCGCAGATTGCCCGCTGCCTGGCGCAGACGCCCGAGCTCATGATGATGGACGAGCCCTTCGGCGCGCTCGATGCGCTCACGCGCCAGAGCCTGCAGGACGAGCTCGCGCGGCTGGTGCGGGACACAGGGCTCACGGTGCTCTTCGTCACGCACGACCTCGAGGAGGCCATCTACCTTGGCGACCGTGTGATCGCGCTGCAGGCGAATCCCGGGCCGGGGCGACCGAGCCTCGCGCGGATGATCGACGTGAGGATTCCGCGGCCGCGCGATCAGCTCACGACCAAGGAACATCCGCAATACCTGCAGCTGCGGCGCGAACTCTTCGCCTTCATCGAGCAGGGCCATGACTGAACGCGGCTTCTTTCGCTGGCTGCGGCCGTGGATCTTTCCGGCCGTGCTCATCGGCGCCTTCGAGTGGTACGCGCGCCGCGCGGCTGCGCTGGGCAGCGACGCGCTCGCGCCGCCCAGTGCGGCCGCCAGGGCCTTCGTCGGCGCCGCGCTCGACGGCTCGCTCTGGCAGGCCACCGGCTTCACACTCGGCACGGCCGCGCTCGGGCTGCTGCTGGGCGCGGTGCTCGGCATCGCGCTCGGGCTGGTGCTCGGGCTCTCGCGCCGCGCGACGCAGCTCGGCTCGCTCTCCATCGAAGTGCTTCGGCCCGTGCCCTCGGTGGCGCTGATTCCGCTGGCGATGCTGACCTTCGGCTTCGGCGTGCGCATGGAGCTGGCCATCGTCGCGTTCGCCACGTTCTGGCCGCTCCTGGTGCTGGTGCGCTCGGCGGTGCAGCAGATCGAACCTCGGCTGCTCGAAGTGAGCCGCGTACTGGGCCTTTCGGCGCGCGAGCGCGCCTTCAAGATCGTGCTGCCGGCCATCGTGCCGCGCCTCTTCGTCGCACTGCGCCTGGGCGTGGCGGTGGCGCTGGTGGTCGCGGTCACGGTGGAGATCGCGGCCAACCCCCACGGCATGGGCTACGCGATGATGATTGCGCAGCAGAGCTTCGATCCTGCGCTGATGCTCGCATGGCTGGGCTGGATCGGCGTGGTGGGCTTTGCGGTGAACGCCGGCATGCTGCTTCTGCAGCGCATGGTCGCGCGGCGCATGGGGGTGCAGCCATGAAGGCCGGGGGCCGCCCGGGCCTGATGAACGGACTGGGCTCGTTCGCCGTGCTGTGCGCCTTCATTGCGCTCTGGTGGATGGCCAGCAATGCGGGCTGGGTGAGCCGCGTGTTCCTGCCAACACCGCAAGCCACGTTGTCGAGCCTGCTCGAAGGACTCAACCTGTCGGGCGGCTCGGGCGGCGAGCTGCTCGCCTTCACGCAGGCCACTGTCGCTCGCATGGTGCAGGGCTGGCTGCTGGCCTCGCTCCTGGGCGTGCTGCTGGGTGCGGCAATCGGCGTGTCGCCCGCGGTGCGGGCATGGGTGCAGCCGACCCTCGAGTTCATCCGCCCCCTGCCCGCGTCGGCGCTGCTGCCGCTGGCCATCTCGATCTTCGGGCTCAACCCCGCAATGGTGCTGTTCGTGGTGGCCTTCGGGGCGATGTGGCCGGTGCTGCTGGCCACGGTGCACGGCTTCGCGGCCGTGGAGCCGCGGCTTTCGGAGGTGGCGCGCTGCCTGCAGATGTCTCGCGCGGCCTTCGTCTGGAAGATGGGCCTGCCCAACGCCATGCCCGATATCCTGGCCGGCATGCGCCTTGCGCTGACCATCGCGCTGATCGTCGCGGTGGTGGGCGAAATGATCGCTTCGCAAAGCGGGCTGGGCCAGGCGATTCTTCTTGCGGCGCGCGCATTCCGCGCCAGCGATCTTTTCGCGGGCATCGCGCTGCTCGGGCTCATCGGCTTCGCGAGCAACGCGCTGCTGGCCTTTACCGAGAAGCGGCTGCTGCGTTGGCAGCAGCCGTAGACAGCGGATTTCCGCAACGCAGAGGACGCGAAAGGAAACCCACATTGATGGACTGAATCTTTGGCGCTCTCTGAGAAACCTTCGCGTTTCCGGCAGCCCGTCTTGCCTATTCACCCCCCACACCCCAAAGGAGCCCTATGCCACGCAAATTCGTCGACCTCTCGATCTTCCTCGAGAACGATGTACTTTCCGATCCGCCTGCCTTCGCACCGAAGATCCAGTACTTCACGCACGAGCAGACCTACGAGCAGATCGAGCCCTTCTTTCCAGGCCTCAAGAAGGAAGACCTGCCAGACGGCGAAGGCTGGGCCGTGGAGCTGGTGCAGCTTTCCACGCACAACGGCACGCACCTCGATGCGCCCTATCACTTCCACTCGACGATGGACAAGGCGCTGGGCGACAAGAAGCCCGCCATCGCGATCCATGACGTGCCGCTGGAATGGTGCTTCCAGCCGGGCGTGAAACTCGACTTCCGGCATTTCGAGGACGGCTACGTCGTGACCGCCGCGGACGTGGAGGCCGAGCTCCGGCGCATCGGCCACACGCTGAGCCCGCTGGAGATCGTGGTGGTCAACACGCGCGCGGGCTCGCGCTACGGCAACGCCGACTACGTGTCGGCCGGCGCGGGCATGGGCTACGAGGCCACCATGTACCTGCTGGAGCGCGGCGTACGCCTCACGGGCACCGACGCGTGGAGCTGGGACGCACCCTTCGTGCACACCGCGAAGAAATACGGCCAGACGCATGACGCCTCGCTGATCTGGGAGGGCCACAAGGCCGGCCGCGACATCGGCTACTGCCACATCGAGAAGCTGCACAACCTCGAGGTGCTGCCGCCCACGGGCTTCTTCATCAGCTGCTTTCCGCACAAGATCCGCGGCGCATCGGCGGGCTGGACGCGCGCTGTGGCGATCTTCGACGATGCGCTGATGGCGTCGGTCTCAACCGAAAGCTGAAACACTGATGATCGCGCTCAACCACACGCACGATGCCGGCGCCAGGAGCTGGGTCGAGGCCGCCAACATCGACGCGACCGACTTCCCGGTCCAGAACCTGCCCTACGCGGTGTTTCGGCGCAGAAGCACCCAGGAGCCGTTTCGCGGCGGCGTCGCCATTGGCGACCAGGTGCTCGACCTGGCGGCGCTCTGCGCGCGCCAGCTGCTCGACGGCCTCGCGCTCGATGCGGCGCGTGCCGCCGCGCTGCCGGCGCTGAACGACTTCTTCGCGCTCGGCGCACCCGCGTGGCAGGCGCTGCGCCACGCGGTGTTCGCATTGCTGCGCGACAGCGCCGAGGACGCCGCGGTACAGGCAGTGCGCGAATGCCTGGTGCCGCAAGCCGAAGTCGAATACACGGTGCCCGCACGAATCGGCGACTACACCGATTTCTATACCTCGATCGACCATGCGCTGAACATCAGCCGCCTGATGAATCCGCAGGGCGACGTGACGCCCAACTTCCGCTGGATCCCCACGGCCTACCACGGGCGCGTATCGACCATCGGCGTGAGCGGCCAGCGCTTCCATCGGCCGATGGGCCAGACGATGGCGCCGGGGGCCATGGCGCCCACGTACCATGCCTGCGCGCGGCTCGACTACGAGCTCGAACTGGGCATCTGGATCGGCCAGGGCAATGCGGCAGGCGAGCCGATTCCGCTCGAGCGCGCGGAAGAACACATCTTCGGCATCTGCCTGCTCAACGACTGGTCGGCGCGCGACATCCAGTTCTGGGAGATGGCGCCGCTCGGGCCCTTTTTAGCGAAGAACTTCGCGACCACCATCTCGCCGTGGATCGTGACAATGGAAGCGCTCGCACCTTATCGCGAGGCCTGGACGCGGCCTGAGAACGAGCCGCAGCCGCTCGGCTATCTGGAAAGCGCGGCGAATCGCGAGAGCGGCGCCATCGACATCCGCCTGGAGGTGTGGCTCGAAAGCGAGAAGGCGCGCAATGACGCAAGCGGGCCTTCTCGCCTGTCACGCACGAGCTTCAGGCACCAGTACTGGAGCGTGGCGCAGATGGTGGCCCACCACACGGTGGGTGGCTGCAGCCTGAACCCCGGCGACCTGTTCGGCAGCGGAACCATCTCAGGTCCGGGCCCCGGCGAGGCCGGCGCGATCATCGAGCTCACGCGTGCCGCGCAAAGCCCGGTCACGCTGGCCACTGGCGAACAGCGCGGGTTCCTCGAGGACGGCGATGCCGTGCTGCTGCGCGGCTGGTGCGAGAAGCCGGGGCACGCGCGCATCGGCTTCGGCGAAAGCCGAGGAACCGTGCTGCCGGCCAAAGGCTGAGGACTTCCACAGCGTCCGGAAGAGAAGTGGCGGGGTGGTATTCGCATGAGATGTGGAGCGGCCAAAGGTTCAGCAACAGGGTGGCTGGCTCCATCTGGCGGTCAGCATCGCTTGCCCGGACGGCTGGGGACTGTCGAGCAGAAGCCCGCTTGCGATCGCAGCGCATGCGCTCGGCGCAGAGGTGGCTCACGGAGAACACCCGGCGCCTCGCGCGTGTGCCGGGCTGCGGGCGCTCTGTGTAGACAGAGCTCAGGCGGAGAATCCACCTGCGCCCACGTCGAGGAACGGATGGCACCTACATCCGGGAAGCTCGCTCGACACCAGATTTGGATCACCATTTCAAGGAGCAGCAGCATGAAAGCATTGCTTGGCTTGGCCGTGGTGGTGGCGCTATCCGGGTGCGCCCAGATTCAAAGAACCTTCGGCTTCGGGCAGCGAGCTGAAGCCTGTCCTTCCGGCGGCTCCTGTTGCTGCACGACTCCAGGCGCCACCGACTGCAGGATTCGACCGGCAGGTTCGGCCTGCCCCGCTGAGCGGCCGGTCCCCGTTGCCCAACCGCTCAGGAGATAACTCGCGACATCCCCGCCTATGACCGATCCGAAGTGCCTCACCTGCCAAGGCTGCGGATGGGTCTGCGAGGACCACCAGGACCGCCCTCCGCCCGGTGGCGGAGGGCGGGTGCCATTGCGGCGGCGCGGCCGTGCCGTGCACGTGCAACCTGAAGCCGCGCCGCGGTCGACATGGCAGTCATCGCGACCGTCGACCCCGATTCGGTGAAGGAGTGGGTGCAGTCGTAGCGATCCTGACCGCCTGCGAGTCGGGATGACGCGACGACGCCGCGACCTCGCGCAAGCCAAGGCACAAAGGAAGGCTCCAGCTGAACCGCCCCCGGATTTTGAGGAGGCTCCTTCCCTAGAGAATGGAGCCAAGATGAGGAAGTCCCCGAAGTTTTCCCCCGAAGTGATCGAGCGTGCCTTGCGCATGGTCTTCGACGCCAAGGATCAATATCCGTCGCAGTTGGCGGCGATCGAGTCGATCGCCGGCAGATCGGCTGCACGGCCGAGACGCTGCGCAAGTGGGTGCGCCAGGGCGAGCGCGACAGCGGCGTACGGCCCAGTGCGACCACGGCCGAGCAGCAGCGCATCAAGGAGCTCGAGCGCGAAGTGCGCGAGTTGCGCAAGATCAACGAGATCCTGAAGCTGGCCAGCGCGTATTTCGCCCAGGCGGAGCTCGACCGCCAGCTCAAGAAGTGAACGCCTTCGTCGACGAGTACCGCGCTCGTTGCGGGTCGAGCCGATCTGCCGCGCGCTGCAGGTCGCCCCGTGGGCCTACCGGCGCCATGCGGCGCGCCAGCGCAACCCGGCGCTGCTGCCCCCGCGAGCCCAGCGCGATGCCCAGTTGCTGGCGCAGGTGCAGCGCATGTACGACCAGAACCTGCGGGTAAAGACGGCGGGCGGGCACCTGCACGCACTCGATCGCAGGCAAGCACAAGGTTCCGGAGGATGCGAAGCTGCTGCCGTGCAGTTTGAAGGCACCCGCGTCGCGCTCACGAGGTCATTCGTTTGGAAACACAAAGACGGTGCGGCAGTCCGTGCAGCGGGCCTCCCCAAGGTTCCCAATGCTGCGCCGCGGCTCCAGGCCGGACGCCCGACCTGCCAGAAAGCACTCAGGACATGGCAGCGCACTGCTGGGTCTCTTCAGGGCGCTGGACCAAGCACTCTCCCAATCGCTGATCACCGCTGGCGCTGCCCGTTTCGCCTTCAGGTGACTCAGCAGTTCGTGGTGCATGCTTTCGATCGCCATGTCCGTCCCTTCGCCTTGGAGCGTCGCTGTGAAGGAACGCCCGGTGCTGTTTCCCGGCCCATGGTGCACCCACTGCTCGCGAGACCCGGATTCGCCGCGTGCTGGAGCCGCTCGACCTGGACGAGCAGGTCTCTTTCAGAACTGCGTTTGGCCTGTTCCCGTTCGATCGTGCACCCACCGCATCGACTGCTGCTCAGCGTGTCGGATCGCCTCCGCCTCGGTGCCATACGCGAATTCTTCCGTGTCGTTTGGCAGCCGCGTCTCTTCCGCATCCGCTGGGGTGCGTACAAGAACGACGATGGGCTCATAGCCGCCGCGCACGGGCTCGGCGCGCAGCTCGAATCGAAAGCCACGGTATTCAAGTGAGTGGCCGTCGGAGATGGAGTGCTGGGGTCTGTCATGCGTGTGGCCTCTGGGGATCACGAGATCGTGCGCCACTGCGGGGCGAGGGGTGCAGGTCCGCGGATGCACCAAGCGAAGGACGACGCGCCGTAGCAGCCCGCGCAGGACCATGAAGCACTTCTGCGCCCTGGCCAGTGCCACAGCGGGTGCAATGGCCGCCGTGCGCACCGGGCACTGCGGAGCCCCTGACTTCCGCCTAGCGGTTGATGTGCGCGCCTCCGTGGCGTGCCTGGAAGTGCGGCGGCCGACTGACCTTCACGACCGCTGGCCTCGAAGGCCGCACTACCTGCCAGGCAGCGCACCTCCAGCCATGACACGCGGCACAGCAGCCCCCGCACCACCACCGCCCAACTGGTGTTCTGAGCCAATAAATGCCCAAACGGCGGCACAGGCGTCACGCGGTCCGCCAAGCGCCTCAAGCTTTAGGTCGCCGATGCAAATGCCCGAACGACGCCCGCCCGCGCAGGTTCGAACAGCAGGCAACTGCTAATAAATACTCAAACTGCCCGCACGCCCCCGTCGAATAAGTTCCTCCAAGGTTGTCGCACCTGCCAACCTAGGGAAATCAACAGCTTACGAGCGCCGTTTTCAAAGTTGCGCTCTTCACTTTTTCACAGTTCCGCCGGCGCACAGGTGCAGCGAGGATCGACCGGCCGCTTCCGGGCCCCTTTGCCGTCCGCTGTAGGCCCGGTTCGGGCCCTGAGCGGCTCTACGCTGCGCTCCGAAGCTGCCGTTCGTGGGGATGTTCAAGTCGCGGAACCGCGGCTGCCGAGCTGCCGAGCAGGCCGGTCTTTGCTCAAAAGGCCCAGTTCAAGTTGACCTTGAACCCATGATCCTGCAACCCGCTGCCGAACTGGCCCGAGTACGAAGCACCTAGGCTCAAGTTGGGCCGCAGCTGCGTCTCCACGCCGGCTTCGAGCACCGCCACGTTCTTGGCCAGCGGCACGCCCGCGAGCGTGAAGGGCAGGCTGCCGCCGAAGGCATGCGTGCTGGTGGGCGTGGTGTCGCCGAA